>URPT01000053.1 GCA_900549845.1 uncultured Veillonella sp.
TGTAGATAAGATCATCATCGCTGCTGGTCACAAACCAAATGCACGTCTCATCGGTGAAGGTAATAACTTGAAAGTAGATGAAAAAGGCTACATCATTACTTCCGAAGATCCATACGGTATGACTAACCGTAAAGGCGTATTCGCTGGCGGTGACGTTGTACATAAACCGGCTACAGTAGTACTCGCTATGCGGGAAGCTAAAAAAGCTGTTGATGGCATGGTTAAATACATGGAAATCAAAAAAGCTCAAGAAAGTGCTAATCAATAATCTTATAGAGATAATCAAAGAGTCCTATACTTAGTATAGGACTCTTTTTACTATAAGGATTTGATTATTATAGTGTTTTAATAGTGTTTTATTATTGGTTTCAGTTTACGGTCAAAGTGGAGGGGCATGTATATATGTACCTATTATGATGTAGGCTAATCCAGTGTAATATTAGAATTCAAATTTGTGTTTCCTGTATAGATAATGTATAGAAATTACGATAAATGCTTATAAAACCTGAGGTTATTGAGTGTAATACCTGTATTTTTAGTCTTAATTACCTCTAGATATACTAAAATTCCACGTATTGATGAAATCGCACATAATTTAATAGTCGTAGAAAAAAGCCTTAATAGAACTAATGTGAATATTAGTTTTTATTAAGGCTTTTACGTTATCGCTTTTCAACTGCTACTAGTCACGGCCTTGGGCTAGACGTATAGTAAAGGCATAACCATGTGTTGAGTGTGAAAGTAGATAGAGGTTACTATGAATCCTATCCTATATTGTCGTGATATACAAGTTCGACAAGAAGTTCACAAGCTAGGAGTATTAATTTTACTTTGGCGTAGACAATTGGGCATGACACAGTATCAATTAGCAGATAAATCAGGTCTAGCTCAATCTTATATAAGTGATCTTGAAAGTGGTGCTATTGATCCGCGGTGGTCCACAATTTATAGGGTTGTATCTGGATTAGGACAAATGAGCGTACAAGATTTTCTAAATGGTCCACAAACCATTAGAAGCCTAAGGATTCATTGATAATAATAATCTCCATGGTTTGCATGTTACGCATCTTTTTATAGTAAATCGTTAAGGCATTACATATACGATCTGGAGAGCCACAGTCGTAGCATTTTTCGTCCAAGGTAGCACACGGATTGAGAGAGCTCTTTTTGTTTTTCTTACTGTTAAGTGGGGCTGCTACATTTCGTGCTCGATAAATGGCAGACGCTAAGTCAGGCGTTATTTTATTAACTCCTAATACAAAGAATACCTCTTGAGAACCAAATAGAGAGGCCGCCACACGATTACCTGTGCCGTCGATATTCACCATCTCTCCCGTTTGTGAAAGGGCGTTTACCGAGGTGAGAAATACATCGCGTCCCATTGTGCGTAACGCCGTATCGCGGAAGCTTTCACCAGGCAGTGGACGCTGAATGTCTGTTATGTCCTCGTTGACCTCAGATAAAGCATCATGAACACCTATTTCTAATAAAGTGCGAGAATCGCCAATGGCTACACATTTGTTTTGGATGCGATGTTTTAGATACGCAACGGCTTCGGCGGCCGTTTCAAAATAATGAACTACAAATTTATTTCTCGCTAAGGCTTTGATTGTCTTTTCAATATCTATGGACGTTTCGCTGGGTTGTGGATGCATAATTGCGTTGATTGTAGTTTCTGTATTCGCCATGATTCCTCCTGAATGGGTGTTTAGGATTAGAAGTTAATGTTTCGATTAGTAGTGTTTTCTATTTACTATTGTATCGTTTTATAGAACTAGAGTTCAATGGAAGCTATTTATCTTCCTTGGTATAAGAACGAATAGAGGTGAAGTATTACAATTTATTAGATTAATTATAGGAATAAAATCCAAATTATATATCTATATAATAAAACTTTGGAATGAAATCCAACT
The DNA here is from genome assembly GCA_900549845.1 of uncultured Veillonella sp. Lineage (GTDB taxonomy): Bacteria > Bacillota > Negativicutes > Veillonellales > Veillonellaceae > Veillonella. The sequence continues at coordinate 1,914 of URPT01000053.1, forward strand.
TTATGGTAATATTAATATAAAGTTGGAATGGAATCCAAGTTTTGAAGGTGGTCCATATGATGACTGATAATAACCGTAATTGGGTTCCATCTATGAGCACGTACATAGATGAGGAGGCCCTTATGAAATTGATTCAGCGCCATGGGTATATAGAGTTTTTGCGACGGAATCGTGAACGGTCTATTATTAAAGTCGTTTCTGGCATACGTCGTTGTGGTAAATCCACATTGTTTCGTCTGTTTAAGGATGAGCTACTAGCAGAGGGCGTAAAACCGGAACAGATTATTTCTATAAATTTTGAGGAGTTAGAATACGAACCTTTACGAGAATATCATAGGCTGTATCAATATATATTAAATCAAATGCAGCCTAATCAAATGAACTATATTTTTCTTGATGAAATTCAACATGTAGATCAATTTCATCGTGTTGTAGATAGCTTATTTGTAAAAGAGAACACGGATATTTATATTACCGGTTCAAATGCATATTTTATGTCTTCTGATATTGCTACATTATTGACTGGTCGATATGTAGAAATTCAGATGTTACCATTGTCCTTTGCTGAATTTTACTATAGCAAATATGAAGAGCAGCAGTATTCCCTGATTCCTGCCTACGAGGAGTATCTTCGTGAAAGTTCCTTCCCTTATACTCAGCAATTAGGGGGAGAAGATTTTGATATTCAAGAATATCTTCGCGGTTTATATAACACCTTGTTGTTACATGATGTTGTGGCTCGATTAAAGATTAATGATGTTACAATGTTACAAGATATTGTACGGTATATTATGGCTAATGTAGGTAGCTTACTTTCACCAAATAAAATAGCTAAATCTCTCGTTAGTGCTGGCCGAAAGATTGATAATAAAACGGTAGAACGATATCTACAAGGGTTGCAAGATAGTTTGTTATTATACAAGGTAAATCGCTATGATGTACGAGGTAAAGAATTACTACGCATTAATGCGAAATATTATAGTGTTGATGCAACATTGAGGAATTTGATTGTTGGCAATACAGGCCGCGATACAGGTCATATATTAGAAAATATTGTTTTTCTAGAACTCATACGTCGTGGATATGCTGTATATGTAGGTCAGCTAGCTAAGGGTGAAATTGATTTTGTCGCAGAAAAAGCCGGGATTACTGAATACTATCAGGTTAGTGAAACTGTGCTCGATCCAAATACGTTAAACCGTGAACTGGCGCCTCTTGAGGCTATCAATGACCAATATCCTAAGTTTTTGCTCACCTTGGATGAATTAAATAAAAATGCAAATTATGACGGAATTCAACAACGAAATGTTTTAGAATGGTTGTTAGAGAGCTGTTAACTTGCTATAATAATAGTATTGATATGGCATAAGCCAATGTTAAGGAGGCAAAAATCGTGGATTTAATTCAAAAATTAAAAGACCAAGTAAAACCATTAGGTAAAAAAATCGTGTTGCCAGAATACAAAGATGAACGCGTATTGAAAGCAACTGAAATCATTTTGAAAGAAGGTTTCGTAACACCTGTATTAGTAGGTAACCCAGCTGAAATCGCAGAAGCTGCTAAAGCTGTTGGCGTATCCGTAGAAGGTGCTGAAATCATCGATCCAGCTAACTACGATCGTTACCAAGAAATGGTTGATACATTCGTAGAATTGCGCGCTAAAAAAGGTATGACTCCTGAAAAGGCTGACGCAACTATGAAAGGTGACTGCTTATTCTTCGGCGCTATGCTTGTTCGCCTTGGCGCAGTAGATGGTATGGTTGCTGGTTCCGGTTGCCCAACTGCAAACGTATTGCGCGCTGCATTACAAGTTGTAGGTACTAAACCAGGCCTTAAAACTGTATCTTCTTCCATGTTCATGTTCACAAGCAAAAAAGAATATGGCGACGACGGTATGCTCGTATTCTCCGACTGCGGCGTATTGCCTAACCCAACTAGCGAACAATTGGCTGATATCGCAGAATCCACTGTAGAAAAAGCTCGCAAAGTTGTTGGCATGGCTGACCCTCGCGTATCCATGTTGTCCTTCTCCACTAAAGGTTCCGCTTCCACTCCAGAAGTAGACAAAGTGGTTGAAGCTGTTAACATTTTGAAAGAACGCAACGTTGACTTCAAATTCGACGGCGAATTACAATTGGACGCTTCCATCGTTCCTTCCGTAGCAGAAAAGAAAGCTCCTGGCTCCAACGTAGCTGGTAAAGCTAACATCTTGATCTTCCCTGATCTTCAAGCTGCTAACATTGGTTACAAATTGGTACAACGCTTCTCCGGTGCTGATGCTCTTGGCCCATTGATTCAAGGTTTGGCTAAACCAGTTCATGACCTTTCTCGTGGCTGCTCTGCTCAAGACGTTGTAGACGTTGCTGCTATCGCTGCTGTTGAAAGCATCTAATAGTTACTCACACAATTATATATAAACATATGTAATATATATTTTGATATGCTGAAAGCTGGCTCTATGGGGCCAGCTTTTTGTATGTTCAATATATATCCATATATTTTTATATTTATTACTTCATGTTATTTTCTACAGCCTTACCATTGTTGTCATGTTACTTTCAAATTCGTAGCCACTGCGACAGACAGAATCCATGGTTGGTCGTATAGTATAACTATAAGAATATAGATCGGCGTAAACCGTTGGAGGTGTATCTTATGAGTTTTGGAACTATTAATAAATCCATGACCGTAGCTGATGCGGTTAAAGTAAATCCAGAGTTAATGGATGTATTAGCAAAAGATGGAATTGATTTTTGCTGTGGTGGTGGACATCCTTTAGCAGAGGCTATTGCAGAAACAGGTAAAGATGTGGATGCATACATTGCTATGTTAAATGATGTACAAGTTGCTCAGAAATCTTCTCGTGCAGAGGTGCTTAGTTATTCTAAAGACCAATTGATTGACTACATTGTTCATACCTATCATCGAGAACAATTGAATATGATTGATGAAATTGACCAAGGATTGGCAAAACTACTAAATGTACATTATGACCATCATGGTGAGGAATTGACAAAGATTTATCAAACCTTTTTGCAACTCAAATCCGCTCTTGTACCTCATTTCCGGCATGAAGAACATGTAGACTTTCCTGAGTTTAAAGCGGGTAAACCAATAGACTTTGATGAACTTCGGGCTGAACACGAAGCTGCAGGTGTACTTTTGGAATCCTTAAGTGCATTGACCAACCAGTACACAGCACCAGCAGATGGCTGTGCTACTTATGTCTATGTATTTAAGACCATGAAAGCCTTAGAAGAAGGTCTTCATGAACATATTTTCTTAGAAAATTCTGTTTTGTTTGACATGAAATAGATTATAATATCATCTGTATAACGACAAGGCTCTATTGCAAAATGGACCCTTGTATGTAGTAAAGACACCAATCGAATGGTTGGTGTCTTTTGTTTTCTTAAAAATTATGAGTTTGTAGCTATATTCTGGTGAAATATGCGGTTTGCGTAAATACATATAGAAGGTGTATGATTGAATTAATTATATTTGATTAATATATTTAATCAATGTTTGAGTAAATGCACTTGATATGTATAAGTGTAGTTGTGTTTAGAGTCGTGAAAAGGAGAGGGCTATGATTTCTGTATTCGACACAAATCCTGTTGTTTTTGAAAGTAATGATCGTACTTTAACAATTAGTTACAATGGTGTACTTTGCAAAAATGCAAATGGACAGGTTATAACTGACATTGATTTTGAAGATGTGAATGAGCTATATCTTACTAGATATCTAAATTCAAACGGTAATTATACTATTCTCTTTAGAGACCACAATTGGAAAAATATAGAAGGCCAAGACTTAGATACGGATCGTACAGAATCTAATAAGGGTCATAATATTCGTGAAACAAAAGCTATTCTTACAGCCTTTGCTCGAAATAAGTTGACAGCTGATTTTCCTGCAAATTTAGATACTCTTCAATTGCCACTGGATTCTTCCTTTATGGGTAAACGAGAAATTACCATTAAGAACGGAGTTATCTCTAATGGCAAGGTAGATATACCTATTAAAGATATTCGTCGCGTAGTGTGTGCATCTAATGGCACGATTAGCAAGCTTTTAGTATACAAGGAAGAAAAGCCTAGCTCTTTCCTTAAAAAGATATTTGATTCTCCTGATATGAAAATCACATTGAATGCCATTACGTTGCCGTTATTGGAAGCCATTGTAACGCGCAATACAGGTCATGGCATTGACTTCAGTCGTGGTAATGGCTTTGATCAAAAAGATTCCAACTATATCATCATTCGCTATCTTGACTCTGGTTACTTCCTTGAGAAAGATGGCACAGCACCTACAGAATGGCAGAAAACTGCGGCTGAAAGAACGGCTAAATTTGGCTATGATGTGAAAACATTGTTGGTATAGTATTGGTTAATAAAACTACTTAGTATAGCAATTATAATATGTTAAAGCCCTATCTAGGGTAGTTATATAGAGTGTGTTTGTACTTGTGAAAGTTCAAATACACTCTATTTTTAGGAGGCAATCATGACTGTATATAATTATTCTTTACTTAATAAAGCTGGTGAAGAGCAATGCTTAAAAGACTTTGAAGGTAAAGTGCTTGTTATTGTTAATACTGCTAGTAAGTGTGGCTTTACTCATCAATATGAAGCCTTAGAGTCTCTTTATAAGAAATATAAAGATCAAGGATTAGAGATTATTGCTGTTCCGTCTAACCAATTTGGGGAAGAAGAACCTGGTTCAAATAGCGAAATTCAATCATTCTGTAAGTTAAATTACGGTGTGACCTTCCCTGTGATGGGAAAAGCAGATGTGCGTGACGAAAGTGCAATAGAACTTTTTAAATATATGATTAAAGAGCAACCGTTCCAAGGTTTCCCACCGAGTGATAAGACGGAAATGCTTACGGATTATCTTAATGGTATTGACCCTAATTATCTTAATGATGATGAAGTAAAGTGGAACTTTACTAAATTTGTCATAGACCGTCAAGGTAAGGTGGTAGGGCGCTTTGAACCTGTTGTAAAACCGGCTGAAATGGAAACCTTCATCAAAGAACTACTATAATTTAATCAAGGAAAAACCACACAGATCAGTTAAAACCATATCTTGAAACATAATAGACAGTAAAAAACTGCTTGTACTCATTGTACAAGCAGTTTTTATATAGTTTAGTTTTGTACGGCTGTAAAGCGTTGACGACCAAATTTGTGGTTGTTAATTTCATCCACTAGAATTTGTGCGAATGTAGCATATGAGATATAAGGTTTGCCTTCTTTGTTCAAGATAACATTTTCATTACCTAATACATAGTCATTAGATTCAGGGCCTTCTGCATCTAAGATTGGTGGTGGGGTAAACATTGTCCAGTCTACATTGCTGAATTTACGCAAGATATCGTCAGACTTACCATGAGTTTTTGAACGAACTAAGAATTCTTTAGGAAAGTCTGGTGTATCATTTAGTTGAATTGTGTGATTTTCGTCTACGTAGAGGCTACCTGCGCCACCTATAGCGATGAGGCGCGTATTTGTGTTAGCTAATGCTTTTACAAGCAATAATGTCAAATCTGCTGGTAAGTGATACGTATCTGGCGTGAAAGCGCTTGTAGCATTTACGACTACATCAAATTGAGTTAGTTCTTGTTTTTTTAATTGTAACGCATCTTTTACGATGGTTGGTATTCCTTCAATAGCACCTTCACGGCGAACAACGCCTGTTACTTGATGACCAGCTTTAAGAGCTTTCTCTACTATACGATGACCTGCTTTACCGTTTGCACCGATTACTAAAATGTTCATGATGATTCTCCTTTTTGTGAAAGCCACTTTGATAGAGGGTTTGTGTTCAGCTGATGACCTCATTATATAGTTGTGCAAATATTTTGAGTAGTAGAATTATTTTAGATAGGTACTATCAAAAGTGATAGAATTATGATTATTATTGATTAAAATTTTTTCAAAAAGTTTTGTACCCTAAAAAACAATACTATAAAATGCTTGCAATACGATAAATTTGTGATATGATTTGAACTACATTAGAAAGACATATTTCTAATCTTGAAATGGAGATAGTAGTATAGCTATACATGCTTGAGCTTAGCAATAGAGGTTTAGCCTTGTTATAACGAGCTACTTAAGCTATATAGAGAAGGAGAATTACAATGGCAGAGCAACTCGTAAATGTTCATGATTTAGTGGGCCGCTGTCCTTTTGCAACGAGTCAAAAGTTATTAGCCGGCAAGTGGTCTTTATTGATCATGCATGAATTGGCCGAAGGACCTGTGCGTTTCCGTGAGTTAGAACGACGCTTACATCCTATTACTCAAGCTACATTAACAAGAGCGTTACGTCAGATGGAGAATGATGGTCTAGTACATCGTGAAGTTTATGGTACTATTCCGCCAAAGGTTGAGTACAGCCTTACTGAAGTGGGAGCGGGGTTTAAGACTGTTCTAGCATCCCTTGAAACATGGGGAAACCAATATATTGACTATATGAAAGCCGCTGGCCGCATGTAAGAAATGCCAGCGGCATTTCTGCCCTTATTATGATTATAAACATGGGGCACTATATATTTGATAAGGCTTTAAAAAGCCTTTATATATATCATGAATAGCTATTTGTTTATGTCATGTATTAAGAAAAATATGGTATAATAAACAATACGAATGATATAAATTCTCAATAAATGAGAGGTATTGATAATAATGTTGAATGTTACTTTTTTAGCGCATAGCGGCTTCCTTGTAGATGACGGTAAGCGTTGCTATGTATTTGATTATTATAAAGATCCTAATAATATAGTTTGGCAATTAGCGAAACGCGGTCGTGAGCTTTGGTTCTTTGTGAGTCATACTCATGGGGACCACTTCAATCCGTCTATTACGGAGTTTGATGGTCCTCAAACTCGTTATATTTGCCATCAAGATGTACCATTAGAGGGTAAGGTGAAGAAATGTATTACCATGCGCCCTGGCCAAGATGCTAACCTTGATGATGTAGGCATCCATATGTATGGCAGCACCGATGAAGGCGGTTCTTTCTACGTAAAGACAAATACGGCAAATATCGACTCTGATTCTATCTTCCATGCAGGTGACCTCAACTGGTGGCATTGGCTTGGCGATACTCCGGAGAATAATGCTGATGCAAAACGCATGGCATGGCGTGAGTTTAAGGAATTAGACGGCTTATCTGTAGACGTGGCGATGTTCCCGGTAGATAATCGTCTAGAAGATGCTATGGAGTGGGGCAGTATTGAGTTCTTGCGCCGAGTAGAGGTAAAAAAAGCCTTTATTCCTATGCATCTAAATGGTCCATTATGGACACCATCCGTGTATTTTAAAGCACTCTTTGGCGATGTTCCTGTATGGGAGCCTCAAAAAGATGGCGATGAATGCACATTCTAAATATACTTTCACAAGTTGTAGTTCGTGAAAGTTCGTGACCTATATGGTCATTACGTTATATGGGGAGAGTCTGTATACGTAATTCAGTAAGTTAGGATCAAGTGATGATGAAAACTAAACCAGTGGCAACCACCCTATTGGTTGTCATGGCTATTATATTTTTAATTTCATATCCACAACGGCAAGATATGTTTTGGGCATTTATCATGCACGTATCTGGGGCTGCTATGATCGGTGGCTTGGCAGACTGGTATGCGGTAACGGCACTTTTTACGAAGCCTTTGGGTATTCCTTTTAAGACAGCCATCTTGCCGCGCAGCAAGGAGCGACTCATTCAAATGGGACGCACCATGCTCAGTGAAGAGTTGTTGCGCGTGCCACAGATGTATTATGCTATAAAAAAAGAACGCGTCATGGTCCGTATTATCGAATACGGCATGAGTGATGTAGGACAAGGTCAGATTAAAGAAATCTTGTACGGTGTAGGTAATCAAGTCTTAGCCCATATGGATATTGAGCCTATGCGTCAAGAAATCAACAAGGCTGTTTATAAAGGCGTTACGAACTGGAAGGCGACGCCTCTCGTTATCTTGTTTGGCCGCTGCATGTTAGAGCGCCAAACAGCAAGTGTTTTCTGGCTCTACTTTAACCGTACATGTCAGCGTGTTATCGCATCAAATCAGGTATATCCGTATTTGTATCGCGTCATGCTAGACA
>URPT01000054.1 GCA_900549845.1 uncultured Veillonella sp.
ATGTACGGTCAGTTTGGTGTTGAACTTCTTATTTTCATCTGTTGCGGCCGTATTCTTTATTACCTGTCATACATGGATTTTTACATGGCTAGGTATACCTCCCGAAACGATGAGCGATACGTCGATATATACGACCATTGTGGCCGCAGGATTACCGATTCAGGCTATGTATTATGCGTTGGTTGCCGTATTTAGAGGCCATTCATTAACGCGTGTTACTATGTATATCGCGTTAGTTATGAATGTTATCCATATCACAACTAACTATATATTAATATTTGGACATGGTCCCATACCAAGTCTAGGTGTGTTAGGTGTATCAATTTCTACTTGGTTATCTAAGGTGGTAGGCCTCGTAATTATCGGCTATATATTTAAGAAGTTGCTTACTTTAGAGGTGAGCTTCAAATTTTTAAAACCATTCCCGTGGCATACGGTTAAGTCTTTACTGAATATCAGTATTCCCTCTGGTGGTGAAACCTTAAGTTATCAGTTATCTCAGACAACGATTATGAAAATGGTCAATATTTTGGGGCTCGCTGTTATTAATACAAAGGTGTATGTATCGGTTATAGCTATGCTTTGCTATGTATATACAATAGCACTAGCAAATGCTTCTCAAGTTATTGTGGGATACTTGATGGGGGCTAAACGACAAGCTGAGGTGACAAATCGCGTATGGCATTCTATGTTATTAGCCATTGCTATTAGTGTAGGATTGGCTACGTTCTTTTATAGTACTAGTGATATAGTACTATCAGTATTTACTACGGATCCAGAAATCTTATCGTTAGCACATAATATCTTATTGGTTGAGATTTTCCTTGAGTTAGGGCGTGCCGTAAATATCGTTATGGTTGGCTGCTTACAAGCAGCAGGGGATATTAGAACGCCGATGCTCGTAGGCATTTTTGGCATGTGGTTATGTGCTGTACCATTGTCCTATTTATTTGGTATTTACTGGGGATGGGGGCTCGTAGGCATTTGGATTGCCATGGCGGTAGATGAAATTTTACGCGGTTTATTATTTGTATATCGCTGGTATAGTGGGAAGTGGAAAAATAGACGCCTCATAGAGGTATAGTCTTATATTTACACGATTTCAATATACTTTTAGTCGTTTGTAGATATAGTTAGCCTTACATTGGAGAGTGTAAGGCTAATTATTTGTGAAAGTAGGTTTATATGAGTAAGACAGTAGGCATTATTGGCTTAGGTTTACTAGGTGGTTCGTTGGCGAAGGCTTTAAAGGCCTATACCGATTATGAGGTAGTAGGTTATGCGCGTCGCCAAGAGGTTTGTGATGCGGCCATTCAGGATGGGGTGGTAAAAGCTGCTTGGACTGAGGTAGAACCATTGATTGAAAATTCAGATATCGTTGTATTTTCATTGCCTCCAGATACAAATGCAAGACTATTTACAGAAATGGCACATCTTTTTAGACTAGGACAAGTGGTGACTGATGTATCTAGTGCAAAGGAAAACTTTGTACGAGCTGTATATGATTCTATTCCGAAAGGGACAATTTTTGTGTCTGTTCATCCTATGGCTGGCTCTGAAAAGGGTGGCTATGAAGTGTCTCATAAAAACCTATTCAAAGGTATGGGGTGGATTGTACTAGAGGATAAGGCCTCTGATGTATATAGTGAAGATGTTGCTCAAGAACTAGCTGAAATGGGACGCGCTGTAGGATCACGTATTGAATTCGTCGATATCTATGCTCACGATGCGTATTTAGCTATGGTGAGTCATATGCCACATTTATTGGCATCCATTTTAACTCAAGTTTCCGGTGGTGATGAATTAGGCGAGTTGCGCATGAAATTATCCGCAGGGGGCTTTAGAGACTGTACACGTGTTGCCGGTGGTTTGCCATCTATGTGGCGTGAAATCATTTATGGTAATAGACACAATGTAATTGAAGGTCTTTCACAAATCGAATCCGAAATCAAACGGGTAAAAGAGATACTTTCACAAGAAGATGAAGGTCAAGCTTTAGAATCCTATCTTGAACGAGGAAGAGAAATCCGCGGTAAATTACCATATTTAACCGGTCAAATAAAGAATAGCTAATGATAAATAATTATTAGCTAAGGCTATACATTGATTAGCACTCATAGAATACTAACAATGAATAATTAACATTCATTTGAACTTGATGTATATTTATGTAGCTGAAGCAACGCGGTTTATGCAGTATAATGTGTATACTAGGGTTCGTAAAGAATATACATTTAACATATTATTTAGTTAAGGAGATACCATGAGTTTGTTACAAGAAACTTGTGACGCTATTAGAGGTCGCAGTCATGAAATTGAACAACATATAATCGATAATTGGAATGCAGGGTCACCTGTAGAACAATATGGGCGACTTGTAAACGTGGTGGCTCAATATGGTGCGGCTACAAATCAGGAACACTTAACGGTTCCAAAGCCTTGTATGATTATTGCCTCTGCCGATCATGGCGTGGCCGATATGGGCGTAAGTGCGTATCCAAAGGAAACAACTGTAGGGATGACACAAAACTACTTAATTCCTAAAGGGGCGGGTGCCAATTCCTTAGCTAATTACTGTGGTGCTCAAATGGAAGTCATCGATATGGGCATTGATGCAGATATGAGCTGGGTACCAGGACTCCGTAGTCATAAACTTGGTATGGGCACAAAAAACTTTGTTGAAGAACCGGCCATGACACGTGAACAAGCCATTGAAGGCATTGAAACAGGTATCCGCCTTGTAAAAGAGAAAATCGACGAAGGCTTTAATGTTTTTTTAGTAGGGGAAATGGGCATTTCCAATACTACTGCTAGTGCTCTTATGACTGCCAAGTTTGCAGGACTCACTGCAGAGGAAGCTACAGGGCGAGGCACTAATATTTCTGATGAGCGTCTAAAATTAAAGCAACGCATTGTGCATGATGTATTAGAAAAATATAAAAATATTCCGAAAGATGATGCAATCGGAATTTTATCCTCTGTGGGCGGCTTTGAATTTACCTGTATCGTAGGTGTTATTCTAGGTGCTGCAGCGAATAATGCACTTGTTATTATTGATGGTTTTAATACATCTGCTTGTGCATTGGTTGCTAAAACATTAGTTCCACAGGCGATGGATTATGTAATGGCATCTCATTTATCTGCTGAAAAAGCGGCTAAATCTTCTTTAGAAAATTTAGGTCTTGAAGCCTATGTTGATTTAGGGCTATGTCTCGGTGAGGCCTCTGGTGGCTCCATTCAAATGGGAATGCTAGATCTTGCCGTTCATATGTATTTAGCTGTTACAGGAGGTAAGGCATGAGAACTTTTACAATTGAACCATTACATGCACCATCCATGGAAGCATGCCGATTACGTATCGATAATTTAACAAAACCTATTTATAGCCTTGCAACATTAGAGTTAATAGCTGAGCGTTTTGCGGGCATTCTGGCAGACCCTCAACCAAATCATTTGCGATATGGCGTACTTGTGGTGGCGTCGGACCACTTGGTAGATGGTCCTCAAAATAGTCAGCATGGTAGTGAAAGTTATGAGGCTATCAAGCGTTTCAATGAAGGTAGAACGGCTACACAAGGGGCCGCATCTAAGTTGAATGCAGCTGTGCACATTGTAAATATAGGTCTTGAACAAGATACAACAGATTTGACAAATATTGACCAACAGGTTATCCGTAAGGGTTCCCATTTCTTTGGTGTAGAACCTGTCATTTCTCGTGATGAATTAGAAGAGACCCTTGAATTAGGTTTTAATTATGCTGATAAATTACACAACGATGGATTGCAAGTCGTTGCTATTGGTAATATTGGTGAACGAGCATTCCTTGATTCTCTCGTAACGACTGCAACTATCACAGGATGTGAATTTAGTGATATTCTCGTTCATACTGAATGTGGCCCTACTATTGAACAGCGAGCGGCTCATATTCATTCCTTTGTAGATCGTTTTAATATCGCTGTTGATGATTGGTCTGCTTTGAGTGAAAGCGAGCGCCGTGATGCGGTATTGCATTTACTTCATATTGCAGGAGGCTTAGATATTGCATTCTTAACAGGTTTTATCCTAGGTGCTGCTAGTCAGCGTATGGCTATTGTTTTTGATAATGCCGTAACAGGTGCTGCTGTATTGGCTGCTATTACCATTGAGCCATTAGTAAAAGACTATGTGTTTCCATCGGCTGCCTTTGAGGAACCAATTCATAAGGAACAATGTCGATTCCTTGGAATAAAACCATGTTTACACTACAATTTACAAATTGATGAAGCATTGGGTTCCACAATGGGTTTATCTATTATCGATGCATCTATGCATATGTTAAATGATATGAAAACCTTCGTTGAAGCTGAGGTTAAAGCAGCTGAAGATGGTGCCGGTAAAGGTAGACAAAAGAATAAAGAGTAATCTATATAAAAGAGGGAGTATTAAATCCCTCTTTTTGTATGTTTTATGTTCAATTATCCGAAATTAACTGAGAATTTCATGGAAAAACCATTGACACTATATGTGTAAATTGATATTATTATAGGGCAGTCAGGACAGACTTAAATTCTTCTTGACGACAGATTGATGATTATGTTATATTAATTATCGGTTCTGTATGCGGGAATAGCTCAGCGGTAGAGCACCGCCTTGCCAAGGCGGGGGTCGCGAGTTCGAATCTCGTTTCCCGCTCCAACTTTATATGGCGGCATAGCCAAGCGGTAAGGCAGAGGTCTGCAAAACCTTTATTCCCCAGTTCGATTCTGGGTGCCGCCTCCACAAACGTTACCCATGCCGGGGTGGCGGAACAGGCAGACGCAACGGACTTAAAATCCGTCGGTTGGAAACAACCGTACCGGTTCGATTCCGGTCCTCGGCACCAATTAAGACTAACTTCGGTTAGTCTTTTTTTCTTATGTAAATTAAGTTTTAATACTACATATTAAATAATACTATGAATAAGAAACCTAAATTGCTAATTAGTGAATGTCTATGCGGCGTATCATGTCGTTATGATGGAAAAGATAATTATATAGGGAAATTACCATTGTTAAAAGAAATGTTTGATTTAGTACCTGTATGTCCAGAAGTATTAGGTGGACTTAGTACACCGCGTGATCCTGCAGAGCGACAAGGAGAACGTATATGTACGGCTAATGGGACTGATGTAACTAAAGAATTCCTTATAGGCGCTCAGAATACATTAGATATAGCTTTTCAAAATGGGTGTAATCGGGCTCTAATGAAAGCAAAAAGCCCTAGTTGCGGCTATAAGCGTATTTACGATGGCACCTTTAGTAAAACCCTACGGGATGGTCATGGATGCACTGTAGAGGCTCTATTAAAGAATAATATTGAAGTGTATACAGAAGATGATATTGATTTATTAATAGAACAAAAAAAGAGATGAGTCTTAACTCATCTCTTTTTTTTCTTTATTATAACCTTAACTGGCTATCATTACATAATTATATGCTTTACTGATAACAGATTAATATGATTAACTCAGCACAAGAAATAGTCTAGATTATTTACCTGCATTTACAGGATCGTTAGTTAATGGTTGTTCCCCTAGTAAGGTAGTAAGGTTATGTAAATTAAATCGATACTTACCATTACTGAAGTCTCGTGTTGCATCATAGCGTTGGTTAGGTGCATGCATGAGACCGATTAATGTGTCATATAGTAAATCATTTGTAAAGTATTGATGTTCATGCTTAGTAAGTTCCTCTGCAGTTTGAGGATACGCTGCACGATATTGAGGAGATAAATAAATCCAGAATGGAATGTGAGTCATAACAAAGTCAAATGTATCTGGGTTATGAGATTTATCTAAACTTTCACCGTGGTCAGAGAAATACACCATAGCTTGTAAGTTTAATTTTTCCTTACCATACGTATAGATTTGTTGTAATAACCAATCCGTATACAGTTGGCTATTAGCATATGCTTCTTGGCCATCTGGGTATGGGCCTTGTTTCCATTTACTAAACTCATGAGGGTAACGGTCATTGTAATAAATATGGCTACCCATGATATGAATAACGATAAAGTTATTTTTCGTAGGGTCTACAGATTGTAATAAAGGCAATAGAGATTCATCATAGCGATCAGAGAATGCATATGATTCGTGAGACCATTTTGTAGTATCTGCCGTTTTTGCCATTAGAGAAATGGCCGTATCGTATTCACCAAATACACCTTGGTTACTAAACCAAGAAGTAGTATAACCAGCCTTTTTAGCTACGTCTAAGATGTTTGCTGAATCAAGGAATGGTTTATCATCATATTGATTGCGTTCAGATAAAGCGCGTTCTAGAGTAGGTACTGTTTGTACATAGGATGAATATGCGTTATCAAAGAACACAAAATCTTTGTTATCAGAGCGCATATTACCTTGCCATGGTGTATCGTCATAAGGGAAGTTTGGATTATAAACCTTCATATAATCACGAGAACTAGACTCACCAATTACTAATATGATCGTACCTGGTGTTTTATTGGCAGAGGTTTCCTTTGTATCTAAATTAAAGGAATCGAAAACTAAATGATGGTTATCATTATATTGTTGCATCTGTTTTACATAATCGCCAGCAGCAATCCAGTTTGCTACAATACATGTTTTAGGGAATAAGAAGAATGGTACATATACTAAGAACGCTACTATAGATGCAATTAGCAATGTAGAGCGCATAGGTCGTGTAGTATTTAAGTTTACTACTGCTTTCATTCCTAGATTAGACCAGTAGAGTAGATACGTCCATAATATAAGACCTATACCAACAGCGATAAGACCAGGGATACCGGCAGCATTTTTTAAGAAACCAAAGGCTTCTTCTGGGTTCGTCATATATACTGCTAGTAAACTAGCTGGCGTTAAACAATGCCATGTAGTTAAGTAGTATCCAATTTGTAAGAATGGAATAAGACTTAATATCATGGTAATGATTGCCATGATTAATGATGTGGTTTTATGAAGGCGATTCGTTTGATTTAGTAAGAATTGAATTCCAGATAAGCCCATAAAAATGAGTAGGCCAAATAAGAAGTCATTAGCGAATTCATAGAAATATAAAGGCTTAACATAGGACCAGTGGAAAAGGAGTGGGAATGTCAGAGCCCAAAGAATACCAACTAATCCATATCCTAAAAATGGTCTATGAAAAACGGTACACCCCATAAAGTATTGAAATAAAAAAGTACCTACAATTGTTGGTACTGCTAAAATCGTTATATCTTCAACATCTAGTCCTAGTGTAATAGGTTCATAGATGAAAAATAGAGCTATATATAAAACAATACCAATGATACCAAAGCGAAAGATGGGGTTTCTCCCAATTTGCTTTAAACTAGATAACATAATAAATCCCCTCTTGTAGGAATACACAATAAATTTTTTTCATAATATATAATAATTACTATAATAAAGATAGCAGATGACTGTAAAAAAAACAATTATTTGAAAGTACTACTATAAATGCTTTATAATTATATAGTTAAAAACATTTTTTCTGAGGATTGGGTTTTATGGGAGATTATAACTACAAGTTGGACGTTTTTGAAGGTCCCCTTGATCTGCTCTTGCATCTCATTGAAAAACATAAAATAGAAATCACCGATATTCCTATCGTTGAAATTACGAGTCAATACTTGGAATATTTAGATAATTGGAATCACTTTGATATTCATTATAGTAGTGAGTTTCTTGTAATGGCATCTACCTTATTGCAGATTAAATCGCGTATGTTACTGCCTAAAGCTGAACCTGAGCCAGATGAAGCTGAGGATCCACGTGATGAATTGGTAGCAAAATTAGTAGAGTTTAAGAAAATCAAGGATTTTACAGCTCTATTAATGGAGCGTACAGCTGTTTCTGCCAATATATTTAGTAGACCTGAAGAAACAAGCGTACTTGGATTAGATAATGTATATAATTTAGAACTTTCCCAATTATACGAAATTTTTTATCAAACCTTAAAGCGAGCTAAGGAATTACCTGAAGAGGAACCTATTCGTGAAGTAAAGGTTGAAAAAGACAGTTATAGCTTAGAAGATATGATTCTGTCTTTATCTAGTCGTATACGTCGTGGTGAAAGTTTACACTTTAGAGAGTTATTAGTAGCAATTGAAACAAAAAGTGGTATGGTAACGATCTTTATGGCTGTTTTAGAATTGTTGAAACAACAAATCATGGAAATGCGCTATGAAGAGGATGATATTGTATTCACTGCAGCCTTAGAAGGTACCGTATAGAAAGGGGGCTATATGAGCTTACCAACAATGCATTTAGAGGCCGTATTGTTTTCATCGGCAAAGCCTATATCAATCGATATGCTTGGAGAAGTATTCGGACTTTCAACAGAGGAAGTACAGGACTATATAGAAACATTACAACGTGAGCTTGAAGACCAAAACCGAGGTATCCGATTGAGAGTATCAGGGGATGGTGTTGAGTTAGTTAGCGCTATGGAAAGCGCTGATTATGTAGGTCATATACGTAAGCGAGAAGATAAACTATCTAATGCAGCGATGGAAACATTAGCTGTTATAGCCTATAAACAACCTATAACTAAAGCTGAAATTGAAGAAATCCGCGGTGTAAATAGTGATAAGATTATTAAACAATTACTCACTCGATCTCTTATTGCTGAGCTAGGTCATAAAGACACTGTAGGTAGACCTATTCTTTATGGCACAACCGACGAGTTTTTAAGAAGTGCTGGTGTAGAATCTATTGAAGCTTTACATCAAGAAGTTTCAGAAACAGAAGGATAATATGGAACGATTACAAAAATTTATTGCTAGTTGTGGTGTTGCATCACGACGTAAGGCAGAAGAATTAATTACGGAGGGGAAAGTTCAAGTTAATGGCCGCAAGGTAACTGAGCTGGGCGTTAAAATCGACCCTCAAAAAGATAAGGTTAAGGTTAATGGCCAATTATTGGCGCAAGAAAAGCCTGTGTATTATTTATTAAATAAGCCTAAGGGCGTCATTACATCTGTATCTGACCCTCAAGGTCGAGAAACTGTTTTAGATTATATCAAAAACGAATCTAAACGCATTTATCCTATTGGTCGTCTCGATTTATATACTGAAGGTTTATTATTACTTACCAATGATGGTGAGTTAGCACAAAACTTAACACATCCATCTAAAGGTGTAGAAAAAACCTATGAAGTGCGCATTAAAGGTCGCGTTCGTGATGAAGATTTACAAGTCATTGCCAATGGCGTTAAACTTGAAGACGGAATGACAGCACCTGCTACAATTGTAGACTTAGGTTTTGACGATCATAACGGTGTTCATGAAGTAGAGATTACAATTCATGAAGGTCGTAATCGCCAAGTTCGTCGTATGTTTGAACACTTTGGGTATCGCATTCATAACTTAAAACGTATTGCTTATGCAGGTCTCACATTGGGCGGTGTAAAACGTGGTGCTTCTCGTCAACTTACTATTAGAGAGGTTAAAGCACTTAAAGCGTTGGGGACTGATAAGAAATGAAACAAATCATAGTCATTGGTGGTGGTGCGGCAGGTCTTATGGCGGCTGTTATAGCAGGTCGTGAAGGTGCTCGTGTCATATTACTTGAAAAAATGAATATGGTTGGTAAGAAGATGGGCATTACTGGTAAAGGTCGATGCAATATTACAAATAATGCTGATATGGCCGAGTTCATTAAAAATACGCCAGGTAATGGCAAGTTTCTCTACGGTGCTTATGAACGCTTTAGTAATGAAGACTTGCTTGAACTATTACATAGTTGGGGTTTGAAAACTAAGGTAGAACGTGGTGGACGCGTATTCCCTGAATCTAATTCCGCTCTAGAAGTACGCAATACGTTCATGAAAATCTTGAAAAAGTATAATGTTCAAGTTCATTTAAATGAACCTGTTACATCTATTACTGTAAAAGATAATCGAGTAGTGGGTGTCACAACAGATAAAGAACAATATGCTTGTGATGCTGCTATTATATGTACTGGTGGTGCTTCTTATCCTTTAACAGGTTCGACTGGTGATGGATAT
>URPT01000055.1 GCA_900549845.1 uncultured Veillonella sp.
CTCATGATTGGCGCGGCCAAAGCTATCAGTTACAGCCCAGTTATCGTACTAGGCCAAACATATCTAGCTAAAAGTATTGGCTTTGCATCGGGTATCACCCTCGGCGTAAGCCAAACCATCGGTGGTGTTATCGCACCTGTTGTGGGTAATCTAGCAGATACCTACTCCCTACCAGTCGCTATGATGACACTTGTGCCATTCCTCGTAATGGGCCTTGGGGCATCATTACTATTAAAAGATCCTAAAAAATTACAATAAATCAAAAGCAGTTGTTTCTAATTAGAAACAACTGCTTTTTCAAATTTATAATCCATTAATTAATTCTTGCAAAAAAATTCCTACATTTGTACACTGACGATCAAAACACAACTCTCTAATAGAGCTTGTATTATTATTAGCAGTATCTATAGGATGTTCAGCGGAATTAATTATTTTATCAATCTGTATCGAATTGCCTTTTTGATACGCTTCACCCAAATGCCGTGATAGTTCACGTATATTTCTATCATTATCAGCACTAGAATGTACTGGCCTCGATGTCATTTGTTGATAATAAGCCAATAACCAAACTTCAATTGCAACATTAGAAAATACTAGTCTCGTATCCTCATTTTGATTGATCTCACGCTGTATTTGTTGATATTCTGAGCTAGTTAAATTATCTCGGTCAATAATAATATAATAACTTTCATAACTTCTATGATTAGTCGTTTCAAAAGTATGTGCCTCAGATAAACCAAAAGAAACCGCACTACCACCACTTGGAGCTACTCGTTTTATAGTTTTGGCAGATATCTTGAATCTTTGAAAAATAGTTTTAAAGTAAGCTTCTTCCGTCTGACCATCAACAATCAATAAGTATTTTAATTGCTTGGGATTATTTTTAGATGCTCTCGCCAAAATGAACACTCTCACTTTCAATACTTATATATTATGACTCTAATATATTTTTCATCAACACATCATTAATAATCTGGTCTGCTCCATAAACCCCCTCTTGATAGTTTTTCTTTATATCACTAATTTCTAATTCATTAAAATCAAAAGCACTATCTAGTCTAGACACCCCATAATAATCCTTATCGACAAACCAAATTTGATCTGTTCTAAGTTCATAATCTAATACATCATTATTATGAGTCGTTGCAATCAATTGAGTATAAGTATTATTCCATTCATTAAAAATACGGAATAAAATCTTAACTAATTTAGGATGTAATGAGCGGTCAAATTCATCTATCAAAAACACTTTAGGTGTATGACTATTTTCTAAAATAGTCATAGCAAGTAATAAAAAAATTCTAGTTCCAATACTTTCAGCATCATAATTAATTATAAAGGACTCTCCATTTTCACCTTCATGTGTACATTTCACTAATAAAATAGGTTCCGGTTTTTCACCATCATTCGGAATAGGAACAATAACCTCTTCCGTTATAATATCTGTAATATTAAAATCTGCTGCTTTCAAAAAATATAAAACATTCTTTGTTAACTGTGCATTTTTATATAAAGGTCTAAATAGCTGTTGACTATGTAAAGTATTAGATAGGAGACCTGGCATAATTATATCTAATTTAAACCATTCATAAGCCTCTTTGGCCTCCTTTACATTGTTATTTTGAGCAAAATACAATAATGGTTGATTACTTCTTAATGCATCAACCAAACTTTCAATAGTTGTAGGCATAATGATATTATCTATATCTCTTTTAAAAATAACATCACCATTTACACTTAAACATTCATTTATAATGCTTGCAAAATTATATTCAATAGTATAGATATATATTTTTTGATTCTTATAAAATCTAACTTTAAAAAATACATTACCGCCTTCATTCGCGTAAGTATCTGTAGGAAGCATCTCAAAGTCTGATGAAGTGCCTAAAAGAACAAGACTTCTAAGTAATTGAAACGCCTTAATCACATTAGTTTTTCCAGACGCATTTCCACCAAAAATAAAGGCTGATTTCACTAAAGTTATATCACCTATATCAACCGTATTCTCCTTAGCATACTCCTCTATAAGCTCACCAGTCTCCATAGATAAAGTAGCTTCATTTTTAAAAGATCTAATATTTTTAAATGAAAAATCAATTAACATCTAATCACCTCCAAAAGCAATCAATTGTTAATATTACCGTACATTTAATAACACTCTAATTATAACATGATAGAAATAATATTTAAGAAATATATCGCTTTAAATACACGTATCCTTAATATACTAAAATAGTTTATCTGTTTTCCAAATCTTTTAATCTATCTTCCATAATCAAAATTCTAATTAAAGCTCGTTGCTTCTTTAAATCAGCTACAGTCCCAAGTAAAGTAGCAATACAAAATGTATTTAGTAGTAAAAATACAAAATCAATAATTATCGTATGTTTCCATTTCATACTTAATATCAATATTACTAGCATAACAATAAATATACCATAAAAAAATCTAGACTTCTTTCCAGGTATATTCATAAACATAGCGCAAATCCAGCCAACAAAAGATACACCTAAGGTAAAGAAAATAATCATTAGCATAAAATCCATATATACTGTACTTAACATATATACTTCATAATATTTACCAAATTCGATAACTTTGGTAGCAAGTTCTAATCCATAAGTGAAGATTCCCGCACTAATCACACCAAATACAACGGAACTCCATATAAAGGTAAACTTACTTTCTAATTCGGCCTTCACCTTAATCAATTCCCATCTTAACTCAATATATGAAAGATGTTTTATTTCATTAAAAACAGTTGATTTGTATGTACGCCAATATCTTTCATCCGCGCGAGGAAATACTTTATGATAAAAATTAACAAGCGTTTTAGGAATGCCTTTCTTTTCAGGTAATAACATACTCAAACTAACTCACCTCAGACCATACCACTGATTAAAATATTTTGTTTTTATTATCCCTCTAAATGTAACCAACCAAAGGATAACATCATAAAATTTCTTAAGAAAGCAACCCCCGATGCAGACTTAGTCTGCATCGGGGGTTAATTTATATTAAAGCTTAATGTTTTAGCATTTCATTCAAGATTACTACGTCCGTTTCTTTCATACCTTGAGCCACAGTACCGATACTGCGGATAGTATCATCAACGGAGTATGCTACAAGGCCATCGCCTTTTTGGTAGTTCTTGTTAAGGCGAGCTTGTTTATAGCCCATGAACGCGCCATCAAGGGAGATAGCAATTTTACCTGCGCAGGATGGTTTCGCGCCATCGCATACGATACCGGATAAGCTAGCAAGACCATTCACAAGAGTATTTTCGATAATATCTTTGCTATCACCTTTCAAGAAGGCAATACCAGCTACACTGACTACACCAGCAGATACAACGCCGCAATAGGCGGACAATTTACCAATGCCAGATTTAACGTAGAGCGTCAACAAGTTAGCGAAAACAAGAGCACGGTACAATTCATCATCACTTTTACCAAGTTCCTCAGCAGTTGTAATGATAGGTACAGATACAGTTAGCCCTTGGTTACCAGAGCCAGAACAAATAACTACAGGCAATGGACACCCACTCATACGCGCATCGGATCCAGCCGCTGCACGAGCTTTACATTTTGTTTCAAGAGACGGATTTTCTTCATCCAACAATAAGAGCTGTCCAATATTGGAGCCATAATCATTAGACAAACCTTCTCGAGAAATAGCAGTATTATATTCTACTTGCTGCTTGATTTGAGGAATGATGCCAGAAATATCTGCCGTTTTAGCAAATTCGTAAATGCTATCAAAGGTCATAGCATATTCTGTCTTTGCGGCTTTCTTGATTTTATTAATCGTTTCAGACACAATCTCACCATCTACAGCGACATAGGTTACATTTGTATGGTCGTTTTCAATGCGAACCACCGCCGTATGTTCATCTGTTTCTGCAGTGATTTCAATATAAAGATTATCTACGCCTTCCGCAAGTGACACTGTACAGAAGTTGGCATCTAGCAATGTGCCGAGCCATTTACGATCTTCATCTGTAGCAGATTCTAATACCTCTAGCTCACGCTCAGGGTGACCTACAATGGCACCAAGGGTAGTAGCCGCTTGAAGACCTTTTCGACCACCAGAGTTAGGAATGACTACGGATTTTACATTTTTTATAATATTCGCGCTGCATCGTGCGTGAATATGGTTAGGAAACTCATCTAAAACAGAGACTGCCTTCGCAGCCGCATAAGCCAATGCAATTGGCTCAGTGCACCCGAAGGCAGGACGCATCTCTGATTGTAACAAGGAAATATAATCCATCTTATACTTCCGCAATAAATTCCACTTCTACCAAAGCACCCAATGGAAGATCTTTTACTGCTATGCAAGAGCGAGCTGGTTTAGAAGTGAAATATTTAGCATAAACTTCGTTGAATGCTTTGAAATCGGCGATATCAGCCAAGAAACAAGTTGTTTTAATAACTTCGGAGAAGTCAGAACCTGCTTCAGCCAATACAGCATCAATGTTTTTGCATACTTGCTCAGTTTGCTCTACGATACCGCCTTCAACAATGGAACCAGTTGCAGGATTGAGTGGAATTTGTCCAGAAGCGAATAATAAACCGCCTACTACTTTAGCTTGAGAGTAAGGACCTACTGCTGCTGGTGCTTTGTCTGTGAAAATTGTTTTCATAATAATTCTCCTTTTAAATATAATAAAAAATAATATAGATTATTCTAATGCCACCATACTCACATTAGTAATTACCTTGTATATAACATACTCTGTGAAAGTATATCTATAACAAATTATTTAATAGATTTGAAGGCATTGTCAAATATCGTTTTGAAATAATCCCGTTGTACATCAGTAGTTACACCTACATATAGTACCGGTTTGCCTGGCTTCAACACAAATGCAGCATTTGCATAGAGCGGAGTTTGACCATCTCCATCCGCATATAATAAGCGAGAGCTTGCTGCATAGGTTTGATATTTAGTGCCTGCCACAGGATGCACTTGTTCTGCATTTTCTACAGTAAGCGTTCTAGGTTTTATAAGTAGTTCACCTGACCGAGTTTTAAGATTAGCATAACGTTTTGGATCATTTAAAGGGACTACAGTTGTGGTAGTTGGAATTTGCTTATTAACGGCACCTAGCACGAGTTGCTCAGTAACAGGATCAATTTGACCTTTATCTAGAGCTGCCATAGCCGCCATAAACATAGGATCATTTCTCTTATCTTTAGCCACTTGTTGTGCTATTTGTTTAACATCTACCGCTACTACATATGCATCCTTTTGACCTGTTTTATCGGCCCCTTGTAATTGGTATACATCAAAAGTAGTGCCAAAGCTTTTGAAAACATCTTCAACCATCATATTCATCGCCATATTTTTTGAAGGATTTTGTTTCATTTGCTTCTCTACAAAATCACGTGTATTTGTTTTGGATGCAGAAACAACAGTTACATTGTTAGGCACTACCATGGACCCTGCAATTGTTTGTACATCCTTAGCAAAACCTACGCCAGATACAGTACCCACTAGGCAAGCTACACAAGCCAATACTTTCAAAGATTTCATATTATTTACCTCCCTTGAGAGATTGTGTTTGATACATATGATTCAACTCATTAGCCCAATAATCATGACTAGAGTCATCAGATAATAAAAGCTGTAAAGCTACACCTTTGTCTGTAGGAACGGCATAACCAATTAAGGAATAAGTATTTCTAAAACCATCATATTTAAGGCTACCCCGTAAATCGCCTGTCACAGCCGTGCCATAACGTGTTTGAACAGGTTTATAAGCCACATGCGTTGCATCTAGGCTCACTTGTTTTGCCATAAAATCTACATAAGAACGGATCTCTTCTTTACTTTTAGGAGATAAGTTCTTATCTGTGGCAAGCATTTTATCAAAAGCACCCATAATTTGAGCAGGTAACTTATCATTTATCGTTTTTAGATCTTTAGCTAATTTAGCACCTTCAATAGTATTGCCCTTCAAGCCTTGTAATTGTTGTTGAGCCTTCTCTTTAGAATAGGAATCTACATATTTAGAGATAGAGCTTTTCATTGCAGCTTTTTTTGCGTCTGGAACCTTTTCTAAAATGGTTTTATTCATACCAATTACTTGATCTATAGCATTTTTAGAATAGTCTACAACGACTAACTGACCTACATGGTGACCTTGTTTATCCGTCCCTTGTAATTGATAGACGGAAAATCCATCTAACACATCACCCTTCATAGGTTCAACTTGTACCGGTGCTTGCAATTTCATACTAGCATTAACAGCATCAACAGCCGCTTTATTTGCCATTGAAATTATTTGACTCTGCTCATTATTCCGCAGCTTTGCATCCGTAGGAACACGCATGGCCTCTACAGCCTTCACCGTAGGAGACGTACTGCCATATAAACCATAGCCTAAATCTACTGTATCCGCACATGCCACTGCGCCCATGCCAACAGTTAAGCATGTGGCACAAGCCAATGTCATCATTTTTTTGTTGAGAGCTCTCATAAGACACCTCACGATTTAACAATACATTCATATACAGATTATATTCATAATCCATATTGCATCCATAAAGATTTCAAAAAGATAATCTATACTGCATATACTAATTATTATACTATATGGAGCTGTATAACTGTATAGTCTAATTTACAACCTTTCAGTTCTGCTATACAATACTTAAATAGATATGTAAACATATGGTATGAGAAATAGAAAGGAGTGCACACATGGTGTGCTTTTATTATGATACAAGAAATAATTCCACTCACTAGGCCTCGTACATTAGCAGCTGCTTTAGGGCCTACCATTTTAGGTGCAGCCTTTAGCTATTACGCATTTGGTGCCACTCACGGTACAGGTCTTGCCATTATCCATACGGTTTTAATATTTTTAGCCGTTGTAACAGCTCAAATTGTAGCTAATTTATGGAATGAATATAAAGATTTTAAATCTGGTCTCGATGCGGGGCAAAAGGTCGGCAATGCTGGTTCTATCACCCGTGGTGCCATTACACCAGAGCTCATCGTTACCATGATTAAGGTACTCATGGTTGTACCTATTATCATCGGTCTTTATCTATCGGCAACTATCACCTGGTACTATATTCCAGCTGGTTTTCTTTGCATTCTCATCAGTTTTCTCTACTCTGGTGGGCCAAAACCGATTTCTCGCACACCATTTGGTGAAATTTCCTCTGGTATCGCTATGGGTTTTGCCATCGTCCTCATTACAGGCTATGCATGGACACGAGACTTATCTTTAGCATTATTAATCCCTGCTATTCCATCTACATTGCTCGTTGGTTCCATTATGCTCACGAATAACATTCGTGATATTAGAAATGATGAAAGCCATGGTCGTCGTACATTACCAATCGTATTAGGCCGTGAACGTGCCCTCAGTTTAATGAGCGTCACTTACCTATTCAATTTCATTTGGATCCTTGCATGGATCATTGTAGGTCACATGACATGGTTCTCCCTCTTCGCCTTTCTCGCAGCACCACTAGCTTTCAAAACAGTACATACCCTAAGTACTAAAACAGATGAGTTCCTGCTCGACAAAGCGATGGGCACCACTGCGGGAGCAGCTATGATTTATCAAATCATGTGGTCCATTGGACTTATCATCGGTAAATAAGGGTCCATAGCTTAAAGTTATGGAGAACCTACAATAATTCCTTCTTGATAGATAGGAAATAATTTAGTACTATAAATGTAATATTTTATATGAAATGATTGTAAAAGGAGTGTGTCTAATGAGAAAATTTTTAGCATTAGCAGCTACTGTAATCCTTGGCGGTGCTTTATTGATCGCTGGTTGCGGTAATGACAATAACAAACAAGCTGCTAACAACGGCAAACAAGTATTAAAAATCGGTGCTACAGCAGTACCTCACGCAGAAATTTTGGAACAAGTTAAACCTGTCTTGGCAAAAGATGGTATTGATTTACAAATCACTGAATTCACTGATTACAACACACCAAACATTGCTTTGGGTGATAAAGAAATCGATGCAAACTTCTTCCAACATGTACCTTACATGGATGAATTCGCAAAAGCTCACAACCTTCCACTAGTATCCGCTGGCGGTGTTCACCTTGAGCCAATGGGCTTATACTCCCATCAAATTAAAGATTTAAAAGATCTTCCTAAAGGCGCTAAAATCGCTATCCCTAACGACCCTACAAACGGTGGTCGTGCATTATTGTTATTGCAAAAAGAAGGTCTTATCACATTGAAAGACTCTAGCAATATCTTATCTACAATTCAAGATATCACTTCCAATCCTAATGGTTACCAATTTGTTGAATTAGAAGCAGCTCAAATACCTCGTTCTCTTGACGATGTAGCTTTAGCAGCTATTAACACAAACTATGCATTAAATGCAGGTCTTAACCCTGGTAAAGATGCATTGGCAATCGAAGCTAAAGATTCCCCTTACGTAAACATCGTAACTGTACTTAAAGGCAATGAAAGCGATCCTCGCATCAAAAAATTGATGGAAGCTCTTCATACCCCTGAAATCAAAAAATTCATTGAAGATAAATATCAAGGTGCAATTGTTCCTGCATTCTAAGGTATAACAAAAAAGAGACCACATCAGTGGTCTCTTTTTTTACTATAAGCTGTCCGCACCAAATCTAAATGGTAATAACTCATCAAGACTAACAACTCTATAATTGCCTTTTAGATTAGCCAAGATAATCCGTGGTATGTCAAATTCAGAAATTACTTGGCGACAGGCACCACATGGTGCACAAGGCCCTTCCGTATCAGCAACTACGGCGAGGGCCTTAAATTTTGTATGCCCTTCTGATACGGCTTTAAATATAGCAGTTCGTTCTGCACAGTTAGTTAAACTATAAGATGCATTTTCTATATTGCAACCTTCATAAATTGCCCCATCCTCACACAGAAGGGCTGCACCTACTCCAAAATGGGAATACGGGCTATAGGTTTTCTCACGAGCTACTATGGCACGTTCAATAAGCTTTTGAATTTCCTGTTCTGTTATATGAGTTTCCTTTTCTATCATATGGATCTCCTCATTCCACCATATCAAGAATCGTATCCACTACAATTGGTGCAGTTTCGCCAAAGGTAATCGCCTCTAAATATGTTTCACCCGCATTGGCGAGCAAGCTTTCATCAGAAGCATACAAGGTAGCTATACTTTCACCAGCTCGAACAGTATCACCTGTTTTCTTGTGCATTATGATGCCTGCACTATAATCGATAGGACCATCCTTAACGATGCGACCAGCGCCAAGCATAACAGATGCAATACCACATTGCTCGGTGTTCATATGCGTAATATAACCGTCTTGAGACGCTGTAACATCATAGGTGAATTTTCCGATTGCTAATAAGCTTTCATCATCAAGAACACGACTATCTCCACCTTGAGCATCAATCATCATACGCAATCGATCTAATGCGGCGCCAGAGTTGAGTGCCTCTTGCACGCGACTGAGAGCCGTTTCATAGTCACATATATGACTCAATACGAGCATGTGAGCTGCCATGATAACACATTCATGTGTTAAATCCTGTGGGCCATGCCCTTTCAACGTATCAATAACCTCGCGAATTTCCAAAGTATTGCCAATAGCATAACCTAGTGGTCTATCCATATCGGTTAAAACAGCCTTAACAGAGCGGCCATTTTCCTTACCAATATCTACCATTGCTTTAGCCAATGCACGAGCATCGTCTAAGGTTTTCATAAAGGCACCACTGCCAACCTTTACGTCTAGCAAGATCGCTTGTGCATTGGCTAAAGCAATGGTAGATATTGGTAAGGATAAGCATG
>URPT01000056.1 GCA_900549845.1 uncultured Veillonella sp.
GTACTTTAACGCTGCTAAGTCACGTCGCCTACGTCTATTTGCATAATGGTGAGAAAAAGTTTGTTGAAGATTACGGTAATGATCGATAAAAATAAAACCGGCTTCCTAAATGGGAACCGGTTTTGTTTTAGGCAATTTTATAAAATCTCTGCTTTTAAATCAATAATATTTTTAGCAGCTACACAGCCAGGGCAGTCACAGAATTCTGCACCTTCTGCTTTAATGTCTTTAGCATGTTGTAATAGGTTAGCTGCGCCTACTTTGCCAAGGATTTGTGTAGCAAGTTCAGACCCTGCAAAGCCTATTGTTTCATCGATAAGTGCAATGTTTTGTTCTGCTACGGATACGAGTTGTTTTGTAAGTTCTTCTTGTTTAGGTGTACCTTCTGCATTAATCCAAGCTTGAGCGAATTCCTTTACTGTTTTATTGCTTGTAGGTGCATCTAATAAAGCTTGTACGAGTTGTGTTAATTGTGTATGTGTCATGATTATTTCCTCCATATAATTACTAACTATAGTTTTGGAATAGTGCATTTAGTATCATATGAGTACCTGTTCCTTTTGTTTAGTTCATTATAGCACCTACAATAATTTTGAATAGTAGAATGATTTGCGATAGATACTATCATATAGGATAGATTTGAGATATTTACAGTATAAAAATTTTGATTTTTAACATCTTACGACAATGAAAGATGAAAAATAAATGAAATAAATTTTATATATAATATCAAAATTATAAAGGTTGTTTATAAGTATATGTTATGATTAGTTTAATGAATGTAAGTGTCGCTAATTTAGAAAATAGTATTTAGGGAATTGAGGACTTATATGAGAGTTTTAGGAAAAATGATAGTATTTATTAGTTCTTTATCATTATTTTTATTTACTAATACATACGCATATGCTGATGATCCTGTAAAAATGAGAAATATGTGCATTTCATTTGCATCTAGGCATCCATCAGGCGATTGGTATGATGCTAATGGAAATCTAGTATATAGCATTCATCATGGCTATATCAATGGAGCTCGTATTATTGATGCATATGAGTGTGTTGGTGGAAATCCAGGGGGTGCTGTTGTTACAATTCTTGAGGCTACAGGTCCAAGAAGCATACGTATGTCATGGGTGAAACATGAAGTGGTAGCTACTAGTTATAATCGAGAGTACATAGCTCCGTATTTGAAAATATATGATTTAAATAATAAGCGTAAACTTATAAATACTTACTATTATAGACCTGGGAGTTATGATAAATATTAATTTGATACTAAGAGGAGTAAGTAGATGAAAAAAGTAATCTGTTCATTAATGTTAGGTATGTTTATTACTGGAGCAACTGCTCCGGTGCAAGTAGAAGCAAGCTGGCTTTCTAAAACATGGAAGAAAGTTGAAAATTCTCTTGATACAGAAAGTACGACCGCACCACCATCTGTAAATAGAAAGTTATATGATGTAGGTCATTTGATGGATAAATCAGACCTTAAAGTGGTAGGTGTACCAATTGGGGCAACATTTGATGATGTAAAGGCAAGTCTTGGTAGTCCGCAGTATGAAACAACACAATATTTGCAATATGGGGGAATAAAATTTTCTCAAGATATGCGATACAATGATGCTCATGTTGCGAGGATTTCTATTTCTAACCGTGATGCTACTACTGCAAGAGGGATTGCTGTTGGTGATACATTAAAACAAGTAGTAGCTTTATATGGACAACCAGATTTTATAATGAATGACTATTATTTTTATGGTTATCAAAAAGCTGGATCAGATTGGATTGAAGGAATATACTTCTATCATGATGGAAAAAAAGTTAAATCAATTACTGTATTTGCTAGCTAATGGTATTAACTATTATGGACTCCTTTTAGTGATATAATTAACTTACTATATGTAGTTTATTTACAGGGGATTGTATCATGAAAAAGGTTGTATGTGCGTTAGCTACGCTAGCTTTTATAGGTTCCATCAATGTTGTGTCCGCAGATGACTTGATGAGATTCCGTCTTAATGGTAATTCTATTTATGATCAGCCCTATGGTGATCGAAATGAGTTTCCTTGTCCAGATAGACTTGGAAGTTGCAGAATGACTGATGAGGATTATAGAAGCACTCGTAAAGGTCAATCGCTAGAGGTATTTGATACTGTATATGAGGCTAAGCAACATTTGAACTTTAAACCGCAGTTGCCAAGTGGATTAGAAGGATTACGTCCTGTACATGTGTCCATTGTGGATCACGATGTATTACAAGTCGTGTATGCTTATCATGAGCTTTTAAAAGGTAAGTATTTTGACAGAGTTGACGATATGCCGAAATATATTAAGTATCGTGTATCGACTCTATCAGGTAATATTGCAGGCGATTATAAGGATTACTTGCCTCAGAAAACAGATGTTGTAAATGGGATGACGATAACCTATCGAATGGTGGATGACGACGTTTATTTAGCATCTTGGGAACATGAGGGGCAAAACCATGTGTTCTTATTTAATGAACCAGTTTCTGTTGAGCGGACTAGAGAAATGATTAACAGTGTAGGTACTAATTAAGTTTATTGCTGTACTATCTTTTTAAGCCTGATTAGCTTATAATATACATATAAAGAGAGCCCATTAACGTGATTAGGGCGTTAGGCTCATCTAAAACTGAACAAAATTATGATGACGCCTAACGTGTTAGAGGACTGCACTCCTCTATACGTTAGGCGTTTATCGTTGTACTACTTAACTAGTGCAATGATAGTGACTACTGATAACAGAACTATGATAATTACATAGGTAACTTCATGATTTGTCATAGTATCACCTCCTCGCGGAGATGAACCTAACTCACGTCAACGGACTCTCTTCGTAATAAGTATAGCAAAATACTCTTTACACAAATAGCGATATACAGTCCTCTTTGGCGTGCTTGATATTAAAAATAACGGAGCTTATATGAACGCAGATAATTACAAGATTTCAACGTTGCCATATATAGAAAATGCTAGCAATGAGATAATGGAAAAGTACAATATAAAAGCACAATATGAAACGGAACCACCTCATGGCGATGCGATATATTCCATTACTATAAAGGGAAAAATAATGCCGTTTTGGATATATGGTAGAGATGTTACTTTCATAGGTAATAGTATGGTTATGGTCGAGTCTGTAAGATGCAAAACCTGGGATCCCATTGAAACCATCATTATTGATTTAGAGAATGAAGTGTATGCGGGTTTAAAGAACTGGTATACAGATATTTCATTTATTCATGGTCGAATAGAGTTTACTAATCAAGTGGTAAAAATGGATAAACGAATTCTAAATAATTTTGAGGATTTAGAATGGATAAGCTTTTAAGATTGATTGTGCCAGTTACTAACGAGAATGTATCATATTCATCTTATTTTAATTGACATAAGTCTATAGAATACAGTACAATACCTTTATATCTTAAAACAAGCTATGAATGGGTATAAAGGTTTACAAATCCTGCTTTCAGAGAGTTGCCGGTTGGTGCGAGGCAATAGAGGTTGTACGCTGACACTCTCCCGTGAGCTTTGGTGGCGAATGCAGCAGTAGTCATCGACGGTGGTTCCGTTATACCCGCAACGAGTCCCAATTAGGGTGGTACCGTGTTATGAATATAACGCCCCTTTGAGCAACGACAGTTGTTCTGAGGGGCTTTTTTTATTGTAAAAGTCTAGTAAAATTACTGATTTGATGTATCTACGCTGGTATCAGCCGAAATAGTGTTGAAATCGGCGGTTTTACTAAACTTTCACAATGGATAGATATAATACAGTGTTATGTTTTATTAGTACAGAAAAGGTGAAGATTATGGATCAAAATCGCGTATATTTCTTCGATACAACCCTTCGTGATGGGGAACAAACACCAGGTGTATCTTTACAAACTCCTGAAAAAATTGAAATTGCGAAAGGCTTAGTACGTCTAGGCATCGACGTAATCGAGGCTGGCTTCCCAGCGGCATCCCCTGGAGATTTTGAAGCGGTACAAACGATTGCACGCGAAGTCAAAGGTGCAACAATTTGTGCGTTGGCTCGTGCCAATGAAAAGGACGTACAAAAAGCGATTGATTCGTTGAAAGATGCGGAACGTAGCCGTTTACATGTATTCATTGCTATTTCCGAACTTCATATGGAATATAAATTAAAAATGACTCGCCAAGAGGTATTGGATAAGGTTAAGTCCGTATTGGCATATGCAAAAGGTAAGGTTGATGAAATCGAGTTCTCCGGTGAAGATGCAGCACGCTCTGATTTAGATTTCGCATGCCAAGTATTTGGTGTTGCCATTGCTGGTGGTGCAACAATTATTAACGTACCAGATACAGTAGGTTATATGAACCCTAATGAGTTCGGTGATAAAATCCGCTACATTAAAGAACATACACCAGGCATTGAAAATGCCATAATCTCTGTTCACTGCCATGACGACTTAGGCCTTGCCAATGCGAATACGTTAGCTGCTATTAAAGCAGGTGCACGTCAAGTAGAAGGCACAATTAATGGCCTAGGCGAACGGGCTGGTAACGTAGCGATTGAAGAAGTTGTAATGGCTCTTAAAACACGCCATGATTACTTCGGCGACCTTCAAGTGAACATCGATACAAAACAATTTACGAAAGTATCTAAACTTGTGAGTCGTTTAACAGGTGTTGTAGTTCCTCCAAATAAACCAATCGTTGGCTCTAATGCCTTTGCTCATGAGTCTGGTATTCACCAACATGGTATGATGAGCAACCCTGAAACGTATGAAATCATGACTCCTGAGTCCGTAGGGGCTGAAAAAACAGACCTCGTATTGGGTAAACACTCTGGCCGTCATGCCTTTGCTGATCATTTGGCAAAACTTGGTTTCCAATCTTTCACAGAAGAGAAAATCAACGACCTCTTCGCTAAATTCAAAGAATTGGCAGACCGTAAAAAACAAGTATACGATGATGATATTATTGCGCTTGTCGTAGATAACTTACATCACAAAAAAGCATTCGAGCTTGTGGCTCAATACTATAAATTAGGTGAAAAAGGTTATGCTTATGCAGACGTACGCCTCATGACACCAGAAGGTGAAAAGGCCGATGCTGCTGTAGGTGATGGTCCAGTTGACGCATCCCTTAAAGCGGTTGAACGTGTTGTGGGCTTGCCAATCAGCTTAAAAGATTACCAAATCCGTGCTATCACAGCCGGTAAAGATGCCCTTGGGGAAGCAACCCTTAAGGTAGAATACAACGGTCGCTTGTATCATGGTCGTGGTATCAGCACCGATATCGTTAAATCAAGTGTAAATGCATATATTAATGCAGTTAACTCAGTATTCCTAGCTATGGAGCTAGAACAACAGGAGGAACAATAATATGGGTATGACCATTACTGAAAAGAATATGGCTCGCCACGCGGGTCTTGATGTTGTAAAACCAGGCCAAATCATTGAATGTCATTTGGACGCGGTATTGATGAACGACATCACATTTCCACCGGCGCGTAAAGAGTTCTTAAAAATCGGCAAACCTGTATTTGACCGTCATAAAATCTACTTGGTGCCTGACCACTTCACACCAAACAAAGATATTCAATCTGCTACACAAGCGAAAGTCATGCGCGATTTCGTACGTGAACATGGCATTACAAACTACTTCGAAGTCGGTAGAATGGGTATTGAGCACGTTATTTTGCCAGAAAAAGGTCTTATCGGTCCTGGGGAAATGATGATCGGTGCTGACTCCCACACTTGTACATATGGTGCGGTAAATGCATTCTCCACAGGCGTTGGCTCCACTGATGCAGGCGTTGCTATGGCTGAAGGTAAAACTTGGTTCAAAGTGCCTGAAACAATTAAGGTTGAACTTATCGGTAAACCTAACAAATGGGTAACTGGTAAAGACGTAATCCTTGATTTAATCGGCCAAATCGGCGTGGACGGCGCTCGTTACATGGCTCTTGAATTCGGTGGCGACGGCGTACAACACATGACTATGGCTGACCGTCTTACAATTTGTAACATGGCTATCGAAGCTGGCGGTAAATGTGGCGTATTCCCTTACGATGAAATTACTGAAGAATACATCAAAGGCCGCGTAAATCGTCCTGTAGAACCTATTAATCCTGATCCTGATGCAGTATATGCCCAAACAATTACAATTGACTTGTCCAAATTGCAACCAGTGGTAGCATTCCCTCACTTGCCATCCAATACACATTACATCAACGAAATCGACAAAGATATTAAAATCGACCAAGTTATCATCGGTTCTTGTACAAATGGCCGTTACGAAGACTTGGTAGCAGCTGCAGAAATCTTCAAAGGTCGCAAAGTAGCTCCATTCGTTCGTTGTATCGTGATCCCTGGTTCCCAAGATGTATACGACCAAGCTATGAAAGATGGTTTGTTAGACATCTTCATTCAAGCTGACTGCGCAGTGTCCACGCCAACATGTGGTCCTTGCCTAGGCGGTTACATGGGTATCATGGCTGAAGGGGAACGCACAGTTTCCACAACAAACCGTAACTTCCGTGGTCGTATGGGTCACGTTGATTCTGAAGTATATTTGGCAAGCCCTTACGTGGCGGCAGCAAGTGCTGTATTAGGCCGCATTGCAGGCCCTGAGGAGGTTTAATATGGATTTTGAAAGCAAAAAAATCTGGCGCTACGGCGACGATGTAGATACAGACGTAATCATTCCGGCTCGTTACTTGGCTATTGCTGACTGGAATGAATTGGCTGAACATGCGATGGAAGATATTGATACTACTTTCGCGCCAAATGTGAAAGCTGGCGAAATCATGGTAGCTGGCAAAAACTTTGGTTGTGGTTCCTCTCGTGAACATGCACCAGGCGTTATCAAAGCGAAAGGCGTGCCTGTTATCGTAGCACACTCCTTTGCACGTATCTTCTTCCGTAATGCTATCAACATCGGTTTGCCTGTAATTGAAATCGGTGAACAAGTTGATTGTATTGATGCAGGCGATGCTATCGGCGTAGACTTGTCTAAAGGTATCGTGTACAACTTGACTAAAAACGAACAATACCAAGGCACTGAATTGCCACAATTCATTCAAGACATTGCGGCAGCAGGCGGTCTTGTGAACTTTGCGAAAAACCGCAAGTAAGGGTTTACTATATATTGGAGAGGTAATATGAGCGAAAAGAATATCGTATTGATCCCTGGTGATGGTATCGGTACTGAGATTATTGCTGCAGCGAAGGCTGTGTGTGATGTGGCTTTTGAGAAAGCCGGTGTAAAGGTTAATTGGATTGATAAAAAAGCGGGCGGTGCGTCTATTGATGCATACGGAGTGCCTTTAACTGAGGATACTATCGAGGCTTGTAAAGCTGCTGATGCTGTATTGCTAGGTGCTGTAGGTGGCCCTAAATGGGATAATGTAGATCCTTCTATCCGTCCTGAAAAAGCAATCCTTGGCCTTCGTAAGGAGCTTGGTTTGTTCTGTAACTTGCGTCCTGTAAAAATCTATCCTTCTTTGCAAGAGTATTCCCCACTTAAAAAGGAACTCGTGCAAGATGTAGATTTCGTTATCGTTCGTGAGTTGACTGGTGGTATTTACTTCGGTGAACGCGAAGAGGCACAAGGTGAAGGTGCTAACGAGTTCGCTTGGGATAAAGAAACTTACAGCCGTTATGAAGTAGAACGCATCATGGACATCGCTATGGAAACAGCTCGTAAACGTAACAAAAAGGTTGTATCCGTAGATAAAGCAAATGTATTGGCATCTTCTCGTTTGTGGCGTAAAATCGCTCAAGAGAAAGCGGCAGCTAATCCAGATATCGCAACAGATTACTTCTATGTGGATAATACAGCGATGCAACTCGTTGTAAATCCTGCACAATTCGACGTTATCGTGACAACAAACTTGTTCGGCGACATCTTGTCTGACGAAGGCGCTGTTATCTCCGGTTCCATCGGGCTTTTACCATCTGCATCCATGGGTACAGGCACAGCATTGTACGAGCCAATCCACGGTTCCGCACCAGACATCATGGGCCAAAACTTGGCGAACCCATTGGGCACAATCTTGTCCGCAGCTATGATGTGCCGTCATTCCCTTGATTTACCTCAAGTGGCTGACGCTATTGAAAAAGCTGTTGAACAAGTGCTCGTTGATGGTTACCGTACAGGCGATATCTACCGTGAAGGTTTAAAACGCGTAGGTACCACAGAAATGGCGCAAGCTGTTATCGAACGTCTTTAATACTAAAAAATAAGAGAGAGGGAGAAGGTCCCTCTCTTTTTTCGAGCGGGAGGGGTTATGTTACCATATGTTCTTCTAGCCTTATCTATAGGGCTAGAGTTGTTTGCAACGACCATGCTAAAAGCATCTGACGGATTTACGAGACCGTTGCAGACCATTGCGTGTGCGCTTGGGTACATAGGGTCGTTTTATACGTTAACCCATGTGTTGAAATATATTCCGCTGAGCGTTACCTATGCTACATGGTCTGGCGTGGGGCTTGTTGTGACGACATTGATTTCTGTCTTTATCTTTCACGAAGGCATTAATATTTACACTGTGCTAGGTATTGCTTTAATCGTAGTAGGCGTAGTGATCCTTAATTTGTGGGGAAATGTAGGACACTAGATATATTAACTAAGGAGGCCTTTATGAATTCTTCGATGTATCGAAATCTAACCATTACTGCTTTGTTGATGGCATTAGCCATCATGATTCCTATTATGATGCCTCTGAAAGTTGTCATTCCCCCGGCTTCGTATACGTTGGCCAGTCATGTGCCTATATTCCTAGCCATGTTCTTGTCCCGTAAGATGGCTGCTTGTGTTGTTATCGGCTCTACGCTAGGTTTCTTTGTAGCTGGCTTTCCTATCGTTATCGTTATGCGCGCTGCCTCTCATATCATCTTTGCCTTGATGGGTGCTTATTATATTAAACACCATCCAGGTGTATTAACAGGGGCGTTATCTTTCGCTGCATTTAACCTTGTCTGTGCCATTATTCACGCCATTGGTGAAGTGCTTGCGTGTCTATTATTCTATACGACAACTACGATACCGAATATCGATCTAATTTATGTCGTATTCGTTCTAGTAGGCGGCGGTACTATCGTTCATAGCATGGTTGATGGATATATTGCGTTATATATCTATAAAGCAATTCCAGGATTATCTAAGCCTGAGAATAAATAATAGGACGTTATCCTAGCTTATCTAAGCTAGATAATAAACAACCTGCTATTAAAACTGCATATGCTCGTAACCACTCATAGGAAATTTATTGTACGCTAATGTATAGAATTTGATTACCCATGAGTGGTTTTTTAGAATAATTATCAAATCTGTACCTACAGATACAGACTTAACTATGCGATATGGTTATAATAAAACCATAGTTAATGACCGAGTTGTGATATATGCATAGGTACATAGATAGGTACATATACACAGATGCCACATAGGCCATACATATTGTTAATTGTGAAAGACTTTCACAAGAATTATGGAGGTTATTATGAGAAAGCATATAAAAAATAACGTATCTTGGGTTGGTAAAATTGACTGGGAATTACAAGAGTTCCACGGTTCAGATTACAGTATTAATAACGGTTCTAGCCAAAACGCATACTTGATTGAAGAGGAAAAGACAGTCCTCATCGATACTGTGTGGAAACCTCATTCCACAGAATTTATTGATAACTTGGAATCTGAAATTGATTTAAACAAGATTGATTTCATCGTATGTAACCACGGCGAAGTCGATCACAGTGGGTCCTTGCCT
>URPT01000057.1 GCA_900549845.1 uncultured Veillonella sp.
TCGGCCAACTCGTTTCGTTTTAAAATCAGCTTTTCCTGTTCCTGTCTCATTTTTTCTAATATAAATTTTTCTATTTTATCAGCTATCATACTCATAAAAAACACCTCTTTAACATTTTATTTAATATATTTTTGACTATTTGCTTTTTACATATATCTATTATATTTGACTTTTTGACTTTAGTCAATATAAAGGTCAAATTTCTATACTATTTTTTTGACCTTTTAATACATTCTCCTTTGATTGGACTTAATCATAAATTCTAGGTATAATAAATGAGATATATTTTTATGAAAGAAGGTGTTGTTATGGCAGAAGCATTAGGACAAGAACTGTTAATTGATTTATATTCCTGCGATGAAGATGCAATTTCATCCGCTACAGCTGTACAAGAAAGTGTAGCAACTGCATTTGATTTAGCTGACCTTGATGTTGATGAAATCAGTTGTCAAGTTATGGACGAGGAGATCGCCCTCCTATCTGTTGCACCAGGCTTTCACTTTACATTGCACACATATCCTGCTCTAGGCTATGTGGCTGTTGATTTGTATTCTTTTGAGCAATCCTTACCGCTTACATTGATTATGAAAGCATTACGTAAGTCTTTCAGAGCTGAAAAGGTAAAAGCAACAAGTGTACAACGTGGCGACTTTGGTAACGAGCGTGATATGAAGCCACGTCGCAAAACTAAGATTACTACACTTGGTCGTGTTTCTCGCACGCGTATCCAATTAAAACAAACAGGTGGCAAGTTGAAAAAACAAAGTGCTAAGGTTATCAAAACGTTAGCTAAAAAAAGCGGCCTAAAAAAATAACACAAAAGGACTAACCTATAGGTTAGTCCTTTTTTAGATAGATGCCAAAAGGCTAGAGGAAATTCCTCTAGCCTTTTAAAGTTGATATTTTATTTATAATAGATTATCTACGAACCATCATTTCTTCAAGGTCCAGAACATCAGCAATTTCATCAACGTCATCACAAATATATTCTGCATCAGCTTCTTTTAGTTCAGCTTCTGTACCATAACCATAGGTAACACCAATAGAGATACAGCCAAGTTCATTAGCTGCCTCTACATCATACTTACGATCCCCAACCATAAAGGCCAAACGTCGACCGTTATCATCGGTTAATGGATTACCACAAAGGGTAAGAGCCTTTTCAAGAATCTCTTTCTTGTGCAATAAACCAGCTTCATAATTGGCACCAACAATGACATCAAAGTATGGTGTCAATTCAAAGTGGTCTAGAATATCTTTAGCATAATGTTCTGGTTTTGCAGTCGCTACAGCTATAGTATATTGTTCAGTTGTACATTTAGCTAATAAGTCTACGATATTCGGATATACTTTATTTTCAAATTTACCGATGGTACCATACCGTTCCCGGAATTTAAAGTATGTTTCTTCCGCTTGCTCAAAGGTCATACCACAATGTTCTTGAAACGCATCTACCAATGGTGGTCCTAAGAATAATTGTAGTGTTTCTTCATCAGGTACATCATAACCAAAATGTTCCAATGCAAATTTAATGCTTTTAAGAATACCTTCTTGAGAATCCGTTAAAGTTCCATCTAAATCAAATAATATCGTTTTCTTCATATTATTTCTTTAAAGCCTCTTTCAATGTATGCCATGCAAGAACTGCACATTTAACACGTGCTGGCATGTTAGAAATATTTTGTAATGCCATAGCATCTTCTAATTCTTCTAACTCATTTTCATCGGTAATCTCTTTTTTGATCATACCTAAGAAAATTTCTACCAAACGAAGAGCTTCCTCAACGGATTTGCCCTTGATGATATCAATCATCATAGATGCAGATGCTTGACTGATAGCACAACCAGAGCCTGTATAAGCAGCATCTTTAATAATGCCATCTTCCACATTGAGTTGCAATGTTAGGTCATCACCACAACTTGGGTTATGGCCATGCTCAGAATTTGTAAAATGAGCTAATTCATGTTTATTACGCTTATCTTGGTTATGTTCCAAAATAAGTTCCGTATATAATTGATCCATTTCCATTGATGGTAAATCTCCTAATCTTTAAAACCCATTACTGAACGAACTGTCTTTAATACTTCAAGGAAAGCATCTAAATCTTCCTTACGAGTATATAAATACATACTTAGACGAGTGGATGCAGATACGTTGTAGAATGCACCTAATGGTTGTGCACAGTGGTGACCAGAACGAACGCAAATACCTTTAGAATCTAAAATTGTAGCTACGTCATGAGGATGTACATCATCTACTGTGAATGCAATTACGCCATGTTTTTCCTTAGGATTTTGGGATCCAATTACGTGAACGTGTGGCAATGCAACAATCTTAGGAAGAATATATGCTACTAGTTCCTCTTCATAGGCTTCAATAGCATCCATGCCAAAGGATTCTAAATAATCAATAGCTGCATGTAAGGAAACGGCACCATCAGCATTTGGAGTACCAGCTTCGAACTTGTATGGAAGTTCATTAAATGTAGCTGTTTGTTCTTTTACATATTCAATCATGTCCCCACCCAATAAGAATGGAGGCATAGCTTCTAATAATTCACGTTTACCATAGAGTACACCAATACCTTGGGATGCACACATTTTATGGCCAGAGAATACGAAGAAATCGCAGTCTAATGCTTGAACGTCAATTTTTTTATGAGGTGTAGATTGAGCACCATCTAGAACTACTATAGCACCTACGGAGTGTGCTTTTTCAGTTAATTCTTTAACAGGGAACTCCATACCAAGTACATTACTAACATGTGCGAAGGCAACAATTTTAGTGGATTCATCAATTTTATCGATTTCTCCATCTTTTAAATGGCCATGTTCATCAAGGTACATATATTCTAAGGTTGCCCCTGTTTGTTCTGCTACATATTGCCATGTTACAAGATTCGCATGATGTTCAGCAACAGTAATGACAATCTTGTCACCTTTTTTCACATTATGAAGACCATAGCTGTGGGCAATCAAGTTCATAGATTCCGTACTATTACGTGTAAACACGACTTCTTCACGTTCGCGAGCATTGATAAATTCAACTACGCGATCCCGTGCATTTTCATAGTCTTCAGATGCTTCAATAGCCAAAATATGAGAACCACGATGTGGATTACCATTACGTTGTGTCATATGTTCCACAACACGGTCAATTACGGACTGTGGAATTTGTGCAGTAGCACCGCTATCTAAATAGATAACGCGGTGCCCATTATGCTCTTTATGTAATATAGGAAAGTCTTTGTATGCTTCTGCAATTGGTCTCATAAAAACGCCTCTTTAAATTTTATTACGTACAGCTGCTAATGCTGCTTCTTCAATCGTTTCATCACCAATGCGATCAATAATAGGTCGAATCATAGATTCAACAATAATATGTTTTGCTTCTACTTCACTAAAGCCACGGCTCATGATGTAGAACAATTTATTATGATCAATTTGGCCTGCACTTGCTGCATGGTTACCAACTACATTATCTTCTTTACACAATAATAGTGGCAAGGAGATAGATTTTACAGTAGGGTCTAACAACAAGCAAGTATCTTCTTCCGCGCCTTCAGCTGCAGTTGCACCATGAAGGAAATCAAGGGTACCACGGAAGGATTTTTTAGAATTACCGCTAAGAGCACCTAAGGTGTGAATATCACTGTAGGACTTTTTACCACCATGACTCATAACCATAGAAATATCAAATTTTTGCTCTTTATTACCAAGATAAGCAATGTCATGAATCATACGAGATTCTTGACCTACTAAATCGTGATAGTAATTCAAGATGTTTTCACTACCACCAATTTCAATATTGATGTATTCTACATCTGCTTTATCTTCTAATTTAGTGTATCGATGCTCGATATGTTGTACATGTTCAGGTAAAAGATTTACCTTTTTCACTACAACTTTACCAGCTTCTTTAACATCGTATTCGTTTAAATAGCTAACATTTGTCAATGTATCGCCAGAACCAGTTACATAGAATTGCACTTCTAATTCAGCACCTTCACCAACGATAAATTGGAAACGGTTCGCCACACGAGCATTAGCATCAATGCGGATACCTACTACCTCTTTTGCTTTAGCAGGTACATTGATAGCATAGCCTTCCGCTTTTTCCACTAATTCTAGAACAGCTTCTTTATTGGCACCTTCATAATTACCATCTAGTAATGCTGTACCAGTAGGTAATGGTGAAAGAATATTTTGATTCGCTTCTACAGCGATGGATTGTACCGCTGCATCTTCTCCAGCTAGAGAGCTTACAGTATGATTAACGCGCAACCATCTGAATGTCGGTCTAGGGAGTTCATTAAATAGTAATTCGCTCATAATTCCTCCTTAACCGATAGAACCTTCTAATTCAAGATTGATTAGATTGTTCATTTCTACTGCATATTCAAGTGGCAATTCTTTAGAGATTGGCTCTACGAAACCACGAACAAGCATAGCGCGAGCTTCTTCTTCGCTGATACCACGAGTCATGAGGTAGAAAATTGCTTCATCGGAAATACGACCGATTTTTGCTTCATGACCTAAGTCTACATTATCGTTTTCTACGATAATTGCTGGGATTGTATCAGATTGAGACTCAGCATCAAGCATCAAGGATTCACAAGAAACTGTTGCTTTAGAATGTTCAGCTTTAGGACCAATTTTCAAAAGGCCACGATAAATTGCAGCGCCACCGGATTTAGAGATGGATTTAGAGTTTACATTACTTGTTGTATATGGTGCATTATGTACCACTTTACAACCTGTATCAAGGAATTGGCCTTCACCAGCGAATGTTACACCTGTAAATTCAGCATGTGCACCTTCACCGTTAAGAATACTCATTGGATACAAGCAGGAAACTTTGGAACCAAAGGAACCAGATACCCATTCGATTGTACCATTTTTACCTACTACACAACGTTTTGTGTTAAGGTTGTACATGTTCTTGGACCAGTTTTCAATTGTAGAGTAACGCAATGTAGCATTGTCTTTAACGAACAATTCAACAGCGCCGGCATGAAGGTTAGATACATCATACTTAGGAGCAGAGCAACCTTCGATAAAGTGCAATTTAGCACCTTCTTCTACAATGATCATAGTATGTTCAAACTGACCAGCACCTGGTGCATTCAAGCGGAAGTAAGATTGCAATGGAATCTCTACTTGTACGCCTGCTGGAACGTATACGAAGGAACCACCAGACCAAACTGCACCATGAAGAGCAGCCCATTTATGGTCTGTAGGTGGAATCAAAGTCATCCAGTATTTTTTTACGATTTCTTCATGCTCATGTAATGCTGTTTCAATATCAGTATAGATAACACCTTGTTTAACAAGATCTTCTTGAATACTGTGGTAAACAACTTCAGAGTCATATTGCGCACCAACACCAGCAAGAGATGTTTTTTCCGCTTCTGGAATACCTAAGCGGTCAAAAGTGCTTTTAATTTCTTCTGGAACTTCGTCCCAGTTTTCTTTCATATCTACTTTAGGCTTAACATAAGTATGGATATTAGCCATATCTAAGCCAGAAATATCAGGAATCCAGTTTGGAATCCCCATACGATTGTAGATTTCTAAAGATTTCAAACGGAAGTCAAGCATCCATTCAGGTTCATTTTTATTAGACCAAATTTCACGGATAATATCTTCTGTCAAACCGGCATCAGAAATATAAGAATATTCAAAGTCATTCTTAATATCATAGACACCACGGTCCATATCCGCGACTTGGGTTTTCTTTCTTTCTTCCATTGTGCCTCCTATGCTAATGCTTTGTATGCGTCGTAACCTTTTTCTTCGATTTCACGTACAAGAGAAGCATCACCAGTTTTAACGATCTTACCGTTGATCAATACATGAACATAGTCAGGTTTTAATTTTTGCAAGATTTGGTTGTGGTGAGTGATGATCAATACAGCATTGTCTTCGTTGTGGAAACGTTGTACGCCTTCGGATACGATACGAACTGCGTCTACGTCAAGACCGGAGTCAGTTTCATCAAGAATAGCCAATTTAGGATTCAAAATGGACATTTGAAGAATTTCATTTTTCTTGCGTTCACCACCGGAGAAACCTTCATTTACATAACGTTGTGCATAGGACAAATCAAAGGATAATTCATCCATTTTTTCTTTCAATTCTTTTTTGAAGGATAAGGCACGTACATTTTCACCAGTAATTGTGGATTTAGCTGTACGAATGAAGTTTTCTACAGTAATACCAGGAATAGAAATTGGATTTTGGAAGGACATAAAAATACCCGCTTTTGCACGATCGTTTACTGCATCTTCTGTAATATCTTTACCGTCAAAAATAATGGAGCCGCTGTCTACAGTATATGTAGAGTTACCCATGATAGCATTAGCAAGTGTAGACTTACCTGCACCATTTGTGCCCATTACAACGTGAATTTCACCTTTATTAATTGTTAAGTTGATACCTTTCAAGATTTGTTTATCTTCAACGGATACCTTTAAATCTTTTATCTGAAGTAATTCAGCCAAAATGTTCACTCCTTTTTATTATGTATCCTCCATATCGAGGCATACAATCGTTATATGTAAAACGTATATACTGACACATATAAAAAGGCGGTACGCACTAACGTGAATACCGCCGTAATTCTCGCCAACTTAGCAAGTATGTGCATAACAATCTACAATTATTATACATTCTTATCTAAATGATAGCAAGATATTCCTACTAAAATATACAGGAATTAAAAGAATATCAAGTATTACATATATTGATAGGTTTCACTTAATATTCATTCTCATCCTATTCGATTCTCAATATTAAATTATAGGTTGGAGAAATCGAGAGTGCCAAACAAATCATCATATGTTTCAGCACGACGAATTTGTGTAACAGAGCCATCTTTATGTAATAACAACTCAGCAGAACGCAATTTACCATTATAGTTAAAGCCCATAGAATGACCATGTGCACCAGCATCATGAATGATGATACGATCGCCAATATCAATTTTTGGCAATTCACGTTGGATAGCGAACTTATCGTTATTTTCACATAAGGAGCCTGTTACATCATATACATGGTCCTTAGGCTCATTTTCTTTACCCATTACAGTAATATGGTGATAAGAACCATATAATGCTGGACGCATAAGATTTGCCATGCAAGAATCAAGACCAATGTAATGACGATAAATATCTTTTTTATGAATCGCTGTAGAAACTAGATAACCAAATGGACCTGTAACCATACGACCACATTC
The DNA here is from genome assembly GCA_900549845.1 of uncultured Veillonella sp. Lineage (GTDB taxonomy): Bacteria > Bacillota > Negativicutes > Veillonellales > Veillonellaceae > Veillonella. Next base: position 7,238 of record URPT01000057.1, read on the forward strand.
ATAAGCTAATGCTACATCACCAAGACCATTAGCTACGAGAATTCTATTGTAAGCCTCTTCTACACCCTTGCTAAGCGCTTTGAAATCTACAGGTGTTTGTTCTGGTTTATAAGCAACACCTACGCCACCACCAAGATCGATAAACTCAACATTGATGCCAAGCTCATTTTTAATATCTACAGCAAGATTAAAGCAAAGTTCAGCCGTGCCAACTAAGCCATCGATATCAAGTTCATTAGAAACAACCATTGTATGGATACCAAAGTGTTTTACACCTTTTGCTTGTAGTTGTTTGTAGGCTTCAAAAATTTGTTCACGAGTCATACCGTATTTAGCTTCTTCAGGAAGGCCAATAATTGTATTGCCCCCTTCTTTTAAGGAGCCTGGGTTATAACGAACGCAGAACGTATCAGGCAAAGAACCATGATTTTTTTCTAAATATTCAATATGAGTAATATCATCTAGGTTGATAATAGCACCCATTTCTAGTGCTTTTTTATATTCTACATATGGTGTGTCATTAGATGTGAACATAATGTCATGACCTGTAATGCCCACTTTTTCGCATAGCATCAACTCTGCCAAGGAAGAGCAGTCTGCACCTACCCCAAGTTTTTGTAACACACGCATAATATATGGATTTGGAGTCGCTTTTACAGCAAAATATTGTTTAAACCCTTTATTCCAAGAAAATGCATCGATGAAAGATTTCATATTTTCAATGATACCTTCTTCATCGTAAATATGAAATGGTGTTGGATATTGGGCAATAATATTTTCTAATTGTTCAGCTGTAAACGGAACTGTTTTTGTATTCATAATAACCTCGCTACACAAATAAAAGACTCATCAATCGACGAGTCTATTATCCTAATTATTATTTAAATAAAGCTTTATCTAGGCTATAGCGACCTGCACCTGCGAAGAATAACATAAGTGCACCAAAGCCCATTTGAGATGGATAGTCCCAACTAAAGAAGCTGCCACTAAGATTTAATATTGTGGCCACTGCTAATGTACCAATAAGTAACAAAGATCCAATCCGTGTAAATAGACCAATTGCTATAAGTACGCCGCCTATCATTTCTGCATATGCTGCCATAGTACCTAATATTTCATAACCACCAGGTACACCTAATGGTGCCAACATAGCTCCAACTTTATAAAGGCCTTCAGCACCGCTCAAATACTTTAAATATCCATGATAAAACATGGAAATACCAAGTGCCAAACGATAAACTAAGAGGCCAAAATTAACATAATTAGGTTTACTTTTAAAAATAAAGCTCAACATAGTAATCCTTCTTTCAGGTTAAACAACATCGAAATAATTCGATAACCATATTATAAAGGTCAGTAACTACCGTGTCAAACTAGACTCAATATTAAATTCTATAGAATTATAACATATATTGTATACAAAATCAATTTTATCGATTTGATAATCCTCATATAGCTGATTTAGATACATACAAAAATAATCCTAATGAAAAAGTGAACATATAGTTCCCAATTCATTAGGATTATTCTAAATCTTATAGATTATGCTCTAAGCAGTTGATTACATCATACCGCCCATGCCACCCATTGGAGGCATTGCAGGTGCTGCAGCATTTTCTTCTACTTTATCAGCTACGATTGTTTCAGTAGTCAATACAAGAGATGCGATAGATGCAGCATTTTGAAGTGCAGAACGTGTTACTTTAGCAGGGTCTACGATACCAGCTTTAACCATGTCGATATATTCTTCAGTCAATGCGTTGAAACCAACACCAGCTTCCGTATTTTTAACTTTTTCTACTACAACGGAACCTTCAAGACCAGCATTGTAAGCGATTTGACGAAGAGGTTCTTCTACAGCGCGTTTTACAAGGTTGATACCAGTTTGAACATCACCAGTAGCTTCCAATGTGTTCAATGCAGGGATGATATCGATGAATGTAGTGCCACCACCAGCTACGATACCTTCTTCAACAGCAGCGCGAGTTGCGTTCAATGCGTCTTCGATACGAAGTTTTTTATCTTTCATTTCAACTTCTGTAGCAGCACCTACTTCGATAACTGCAACACCACCGGACAATTTAGCAAGACGTTCTTGTAATTTTTCACGGTCGAATTCAGAAGTTGTTTCTTCTACTTGTGCACGGATTTGGCTTACGCG
>URPT01000058.1 GCA_900549845.1 uncultured Veillonella sp.
TGCTATTGGTGAAATTGGCTTAGATTATTACTATGATTTTTCTGACCGTGAAACACAGAAACGCGTATTCATTCGTCAACTAGAGCTTGCTCGTGAAGTAGATCTCCCAATTATTATCCATGACCGCGATGCACATGGTGATATTATGAATATCTTGCGCAATGAAGGGAAGGATAACTGGGGCATTTTCCACTGCTATTCTGGTAGCTGGGAAATGGCAAAAGAAGCTATTAAATTAGGATTCTACATATCCTTTGCGGGCCCCGTAGTATTCCCTAAATCTACAAATCTTAAAGAAGTGGCTAAACAAGTACCGTTAGATCGAATTCTTATTGAAACAGATTCCCCATATTTGACACCACCACCATTTAGAGGCCGTCGCAATGACCCAAGCAAGACTCAGTTTGTAGCAGAGGAAATTGCTGGACTAAAAGGTATGGATGTAGATGAGTTCTGTGAGATTACCTATAATAATGGTAAACGTGTATTTGGTATTGAATAATTTTGATGTTAGTCAACATAAATGCTGGTAAATAAAATATTGTAAACGTCTAATGGCATTGTTCTAATTCTTAGGATATCTATTCAGAATCATTAGAATCATACATTATGAAACGCGATTCTCCCTTAGCGGTGAGAATCGCGTTTTTCTATGGTATACTAAAGTATATTCATACTGAACTATAGTAAGTCGAGGTTAGTAGCATGAAACGTATTGCATTTATAGATTTAGGATCCAACTCCGTTCGTTTTGTCATTTATGAGATTTCTAAGACCGGTAGTTATCGTCTCATATATCAAGAAAAAGAGAGTGTCCGCTTAAGTGAAAATATGTGGGGCACTCATGAGTTAACAAATGAGGCAATGGAGCGCTCTCTGCGTGCTTTAAAAGGCTTTGTTCATATGGCTGACGCTATGGAGGTAGATACCATAAAAGCTGTTGCTACGGCTGCAGTACGTCTAGCTAAAAATGGGGATGCTTTTATTAAAGCCGTAAAAGAACGAACAGGTCTAGATTTAGAATGTATTGCTGGTGAAGAAGAGGCGCGCCTTGGATTCCTTGGGGTTATCAATACGATTGGCCTTAAAGATTTTATTATTTTTGACTTAGGCGGTGCTAGTACAGAGGTAACGCTAGTAAAAAATCGACATATTGTGAAAGCTGTTAGTCTACCTATAGGGGCACTTACCTTAACTGGAACCTATCAAAAGGGCGATGAGTATACCCCTAAAGAACTAGAAAAAATGACGAAGGCTGTAAAGAAAACCATTAAGGAACATTATTGGCTTCATAATGTGAAGCTTCCTCTATTAGGTATTGGCGGTACAGCTCGTAATATTGCAAAAATAGATCAACGTAAGTTATCATATCCCATTACGAAACTACATAACTATGAGTTACCATATCATAGATTTCACGAAATCTTAGAAGATGTAAAAGGTAAATCCTTAGAGGCCCGTAAAAAAATTAGTGGCTTATCATCGGAACGTGCAGATATTATTATTGCAGGACTCACCATAGTGGATGAGCTGTTTAACTATGTAAATGCTAAGACCCTTGTTGTAGGCGGTTGTGGTTTGCGTGAAGGTTTATTCTACGATTATTACGGTGAGTACTATTTAGGCGGAAATTCTATAATCGATGATATTCTAGTTCATTCTGCAGAGAATGTACTATTAGGTATGATAAAGCATGAGCTCGTGCATGCTAAGTATATTACGAAATTAGCCACTACTTTATATGATGCATTAGAGCCACTCCATAAGGCCGATAAGAATTTTAGACGATGTTTGATTGCAGCGGGACTGTTGCATGATATAGGTAAACGAGTTAATTATTATAGTCATGCTCGTCATGGCTGCTATATGCTCGTCAATAGTAATTTATATGGGATTTCTCATGTTGAACAGGCGTTTAGTGCATTCTTAGTCATGAATTCTCATGGATTGACGCCAAAGGAATATAAGAATTTCTTATATGGTAAATTGTTAGATCAAGAACAACGCTCATTAGGTCAAAAGCTTTCTATTATTTTAGCGATTGCAGAGGCTCTTGATGAAAGCCATGAACAATTTATCAAACAGTTAGAGGTAAATATTAAATACACTAGTGTAGTCATAAAAGTGTTCTATTTAGAAGGACGCGATGTGAGTGTCACTAGAACGGCGGTAGAAAAACTTTCAAAATCATTTAAAAAAGAATTCGAGAAATCCTTAGAAATAGAATGGCATGAATCTCGTAAGGAGGCATAATGGCATTACCAAAAACATTACGATATGCAGTACTACATGTGGGATCCAGTAGCATGAGTATTACCATATTAGAATATAAAGGCATAGATGATGTACGTGTTATAGATTATGCGGCGCGGGAGGTAACCTTTGGGGAAGAATTATTTCAAACATCTCGCTTGAGCTTTAAAACAATTGAAGAAATCTGTCATATTTTAAAAGGTTATAAGCAATTAATGGCAGATTATGGCGTGAGTCGTTCTAAACTATATGGTACGACCGTAATACGCGAAGCCGCTAATCGTCGTAGTATTCTAGATCAAATCTATATTCAAACGGGGATGCGCGTTGAGGTCATCGATATGCCGAAAGAGGTATATTACAAATATGCTTTGCTATATTACAAGATGACGCATCAATATAAACTGACAGATCCTACTAAGGCAACATTATTCTTGGATATTACATCTGGTGGGGTAGGCTTAACGGTTTGGCGTGGTGAGAATTTATTGTTCCAACGCAATATGCATAGTGGGTCCTTACGGGTTATGGAGTCATTTAATCGAAATCAACGATCTTCCATATCATTCCCAAGGGCTATTACAGAATACTTACATCGTATGATTGGCCCCCTTCGTGAAGAATTACAAACTTTCAATATTAATAGTATCGTCTTATCTGGTGATGAGGCGCAATATATGACTCATTTAATGGGACAAGAAAATAATAAAGAAGACATTATTACTATTGAGCCAGAACGATTTAAAGGGCTTATCAATTCTTTTGACGGTGTGACAGCTACCAAGTTGATGAATCGTTATAAATTACCTGAATATAAGGCCAATATTTTAATGCCTACCATGATTTTATTTAATGAAATCATTACAGCCATAGAACCTAAATCATTAATTTTCAGTAGCTTTTCATTCTCTCAAGGCATTAGTTGGTTCTACGGTGTGGAAACCGAGAATAATCCGTTTATGTATCAATTGCGTGAACAAAATGCACAGTTAGCGCGTGCTGTTGCTGCAAGATATCATACAGACCGAATTCATGATGCCGAGGTAGAGCGATTTAGCTCCTTATTCTGTAAAGCATTGCGACATAAAGGTTTACCAGAACGGTGGGGCTATCTATGTCGTATTGCAGCCATTCTTTGTTCTGTAGGCAAGTTCGTTAATTTACGAAATCATGGAGAGCATGCGTATCATATTGTAATGGGGACAGATATATTTGGCCTTTCAGAAGAAGAAAAACAAGTAGTTGCTAATGTTGTGTATTACCACTACAAGGGAACTCCAAATGATGACGACGCATATTTCAATGCATTAACAGAATTACAAAAAATTCAAGTTACCAAGCTGGTAGCCATCATTCGGGTTGCTTGTGCACTCGATGCAGGTAGTAACCAAAAAATCTCTGAAGTAACATTAGAAGAACGAGATAATGTACTTTATGTATTCTGTCGTACTAATGAGGATATTTCATTAGAATGGTGGACCTTTGACCGTGATTCGGAATATTTTACAGAGATATTTGGTATGGAAATTGTACTAGTAAGGGGAGGGGATCGTCATGTTCAGTAATGCAAAGTATTATTTTAACCGTGAATTATCTTGGTTAAAGTTTAATCAGCGCGTTTTATTAGAGTCTATTGATACTAATACTCCTTTATTAGAACGACTTCGATTTATTGCTATTGCTAGCTCTAATTTAGATGAGTTCTTTATGATTCGTGTGGCTGGGTTACGTCATCAAGTGGTTAATGGTATTGTTAAGTACGATGCGGCTCATATGGATGCTAAGGCACAGTTAAAGGCTATTGATGAGTCTGTACAGCGCCTCGTATCGATGCAAAGTACATATTTAAAGAATGTATTGTGTGAATTAGAATCTCATGGATTTTATTTTACCTATCCAGATCAGTTAGACGTAAAATCAAAGGCTTGGTTACGGCACTATTTTGAAGAACATATCTACCCGGTTGTAACACCTCTAGCCGTTGACTCTGGACATCCATTTCCATTTTTAACAAACCATACTATTAATGCCATTGTACGTATTTTTCAAGTATTGCCAGATGGTACAAAAGATTATAAAATTGCAATCTTACCAATTCCGTCTGTACTAAATCGTATCATTGAAATACCTAGCCGTAGCAATAAGGAACATCGCTTTGTATATTTGGAGGATGTGATTACATATTATGCTATTCAATTCTTCCAAGGTTATGGTATAGAAGATTTTATGGTGTTCCGTATAACTCGTGATGCGGATTTAGAAATTGATGAAGAAGAAGCAACAGATTTGCTTTCTGAGGTAGAAGCATCTTTGCGTCGTCGACGTCGTGGTGATGCGGTACGATTAGAGGTTTGTGGTGATGTAAAGGATAATCTGTTAGACTTTGTACTCACCAGTGTTGAATTAGAGCCAAAGGATGTATATCGTATAGATGGTCATCTTGATTGTCGTATGTATTTTGATTTCTGCAATTATCCAGGTCTCGATCATCTTCGTTATGCTCCATTTGAACCTAAACTTCCTAGTGAATTAGTAGATCATGAAGGGGAAAGTCTATTCTCTGTTATTGGAAAGCAAGACTTATTTGTTCACCATCCCTTTGAGTCTTTTGCGGTGGTAGAACAATTTATAGCACAAGCAGCTACGGATCCAGATGTATTGGCTATTAAACAAACATTATATCGCGTCAGTGGCGATTCGCCTATTATAGCTTCACTTATAAAAGCGGCTGATAATGGAAAGCAAGTAACCGTACTTATGGAGGTTAAAGCACGGTTTGATGAAGAAAATAATATTCATATGGCACGCCGTCTAGAAAAGGCTGGCTGCCATGTTATTTATGGCTTGAAAGGACTTAAAACTCACTCCAAGATTACCATGGTTGTTCGCAGGGAAGATGCGGGTATTAGGCGTTATGTTCACCTAGCTACAGGTAACTATAATGGCAAGACAGCACGAATGTATACGGACTGTGGCATATTCACATGTAATGACGAATATGGCGACGATGCATCTCGCTTCTTCAATTTAATTTCTGGTTATTCCGATCCTCCAATTTGGAATAAATTTATTGTAGCCCCTTTAAATTTGCGGGAAAAGATAATGGAATTGATTGACCGTGAAATCGAATTCGCAAAACAGGGAGAAGAGGCATATATCATTGGCAAAATGAATTCCTTGCTCGATAAAGAAGTCATTGCTAAACTATATGAAGCTTCTGCTGCAGGTGTTCGTATTGATCTTATCGTTCGTGGTATCTGTACACTACGGCCTGGCATTGCAGGTGTTAGTGATAATATAACGGTTCGTTCCGTCGTAGGGCGTTTCTTAGAACATCATCGTTTATTCTATTTCCGTAATGGGGGGAATGAAAGTCTATTCCTATCTAGTGCAGATTGGATGCCGAGAAATTTAAATGAACGTGTAGAACTTATGATTCCTATTGAAGATAAACGTCATAAGGAGCGCGTTAAAGGTATTTTAGATTTATATTTAGAAGATACCTTAAAAGCTCATATTATGAGAGCAGATGGCTCGTATCGTAAAATTAATGATAGAGAACATCCAATTTCTGCTCAAGAGGAACTTATGAAAGAAGCTATTGCTCGAGAACACAAGGAATCGATGACCGTCATTGAGCGTTTACAACCAATGTTTAAGATGAATAAATGATGAAATTCATACATAGTGTTGAATGATGAATTTTAATACATTTATATAATACTGAAAAAGCCTGTTTTTACAGGCTTTTTTACATGTATACATATTTAAAAATGAGATAAAAATGAAGTTTTCTGATATGTAGAAAATTTTGGTAACAATTGAAAAACACATAAAAATACAATTTATATTATAAAAAATCCTAGCATACTATATATGGTAGTGGTATCGTATATATGTACACAATTCGGAATATATTGTATAGTATTAAAAAATATAGATATGTACGCATGCAGTGGACTTTTTGTAAAAATATAGAAAATAATATTAATGAAAAACCAGTATTTATATAGGCTTATCTCTTATTGTTAACCTTTGGCGTTTGACAGGTTATATCTATCTGTAGTAGAATAATTACATTACAGGAGGGATTACAATATGAGAATTCATAAGACACACAAACGATATATTTCGTCTGTTGTTGCTGGATTGATTGTAACAGCTGTAACTATGACAGGTTTTTCTTATAATGATAAAACCGTTACCGTTATGGTAGATGGTGCAGCGCACACTGTTAGAACGCATTTAAATTCTAACGAAGGTATCGTACGCGATGCCGGGGTTAAATTAAATCCAAATGATAAAGTTATTTCCAGCTCAACATCTGTTCAAAATGGTACAACATTAACTGTTGTACGTGCCATTCCAGTTTATGTAACTGTTAATGGTAAGACTAGAGCTGTTTTCACAACAGAAACAACTGCACAAGGCGTTGCTAATGAACTTGGTTTCAAAATGCCTAACTACGCTGTAGTAGGCGATGCAAATGGTTCTGTATTAAGTGGTACACATATTACAATTGCACAAGTAACAAGCCGTTCTTTATCCACAGTAGATCAAGAGATTCCTATTCAAGTGATTCGTCAAAAAGATGATACAATGGCACAAGGTGAAGAAGAGGTTGTTCAAGTTGGCCAACCTGGTTTAGAACGAGTGCAACGTGAAACATTATATAGTAATGGTACGGTTATTAAGACTAATGACGTATCTAAAGTAACACAACGCGAAATGGTACCTACTATTATTAAAGAAGGTACTCGTGAAGTGACTACATCCCGTAATATTGCTGGTCGCTCATCTCGTGCTATCGTAATGGAAGCTTCGGCTTACCTTGCTGGCGATGGTGATGGTGCTGGTATTACGGCAACGGGTGTACCTGCAGTACGCGGTATTGCAGCGGTTGACCCAGATGTTATTCCATTGGGTACACGTTTATTTATCCCTGGTTACGGTGAAGCTATTGCTGCCGATACAGGCGGTGCCATTGTGGGTAACAAAATTGACCTTGTAATGGACTCTTATGGTGAGGCTATGGACTTTGGTCGCCAAGATGTTACAGTGTACGTATTGGACTAATATGATGATTTAGAGGGTATATCTATAAGATATATCCTCTTTTTTATTGGACCTACTTAGCTCAGTAAGTAAGTAATCACAATAGATATAGTAAAAGGACGCCTTATGATTAAGGCGTCCTTTTTTAGTCTTCGATATATGGAATTAGATATTCGTACTTTGTACCTTTTAATTCATTCTTAGGGATAAATCGTAAAGATGATCCATTGATACAGTAGCGAAGTGATCCATTAGGGCCATCTTCAAATACATGGCCTAAATGGGCATTACCAATGCGGCTGCGAACTTCAATCCGATTCATGCCATGAGAGTCATCTTGATAGTATTTAATAACATCCTTTGCGATTGGCTTTGTGAAGCTAGGCCAACCACAGTGAGATTCAAATTTATGGGCGGACACGAAGAGGGGTTCTCCTGTAGTGATATCTACATAAAGACCTGGTTTAAATTCATCAGTTAACTCATGACTGAATGGTGCATCTGTAGCAGAGTTTTGTGTAACTTCAAACTCTTGCGGAGATAAAGACTTGAGCTCTTCCTCGGAAGGCTTATTATAGGCGTTGTCATCTACAAGTGGTTCATCAGATAGGCCTAGTGGAATATGACAATAGCCATTAGGGTTTTTATCTAAGTAATCTTGGTGGTATTCCTCTGCAGAGTAGTAATTAGATAGAGGTAATACTTCAATAGCAAATGGCTTTCCTTCGAAGGATTGCGCACGAGCCAAGGTACTTTCAATAATAGTTTTGTCGGCTTTATCTATATAGTAAATACCAGTTCGATATTGAATGCCTACGTCGCCACCTTGTTTATTAATGCTGAATGGATCGATAGCGCGTAAGAAGTATTGAATTAAGTGATCTAAGGAAAGTACATCTGCATCGTATGTAACCTTTAGTGCTTCCACGTGACCGCTATCATGACAGACATCTTCATAACTTGGATTTTCCGTAGGACCATTTGCATAGCCTACTTCAGTGGAAATCACGCCAGAGATTTTTCTGATATACCCTTGAAGGCCCCAGAAACAACCGCCGCCTAAATATATAGTATGTTCGTTCATTTAATCACCCCAAACTTCATGAGCTATTTCTTTTACTAATGCAAGTTTAGCCCATTGTTGCTCTTCGGTCAATTGGTTGCCGATTTCACAAGATGCAAAGCCACATTGAGGGGATAGGCAAAGTCTATCGAGTGGAATATATTTTGTAGCTTCTTTAATACGTTCTTTGATAACCTCTTTATCCTCTAATTCTGGACGTTTAGATGTAATAAGACCTAATACGACCTTTTTATTAGGAGACACTTCACGCAATGGTTCAAAGCCACCAGAGCGGTCATCATCAAATTCTAGATAGTATGCATCTACATTTTCTTTAGCGAATAGAATTGGTGCAACTGGTTCATAACCACCACTAGCAGCCCAAGTAGAGTTATAATTACCACGGCATACATGCGTTGTGAACGCTAAATCATGAGGCCGACCTTCAAGTGCTAAGTTGTTTAAGCGTAGGTACTTAGCTGTTTCGCCTTCAATAGTAACACTTTTATCTTTTTGGCGACCAGTCCAGTAAGCGTGGTCACAGCACATACCCCAAGTGCAATCATCAAATTGGATGTTGCGGCAACCTGCTTCATAGAGGTCTTTAATTACTTGACGGTATGCAGCAGCAATGTCTTGAATTAATTCTTCTAAATCAGGGTAGAAGGAGCGTGTTGTGATACCATTATCTTCGCGGAATAATTCAGCTAAGAATTGGGATGGCGCAGGAATTGTTTGACGAGCTGTAGTATGTTCATCTTCAAATTGTTTTATAAATTTGAAATGTTCTACAAATGGATGGTTAGTACCTGTAATTTTACCAGTAAGGGCGAGGGAGCCTGGCGCTGTTTCTTGACCAACGAATTTGTAACCGTGTTCCAGTTCAATTTCTTTTACGCCGTTAAAGCCCCACATGAAGTCTAGATGCCAATAGGCACGACGAAACTCGCCATCTGTAATAACTGGTAGGCCAGCAGCCTTTTGTTTTTGAATGA
>URPT01000059.1 GCA_900549845.1 uncultured Veillonella sp.
GGTTCGAAGGTCGTTGTACGTCCACTCGTACCAGAAATCATTCATACACTTTATGTTATTTGGAAAAAAGGTCATTACCTCTCCCACGCTTCTCGCTTGTGGTTAGACTTTGTAAATTCCAAATTGCCATTACCTGGATTACAACTCGAGGATCGTCAATAATGAACAAACCATCTGGGCTCGCATCTAAATTGCGGGCCCTTTTGAAAGCTAAAGAAACACCCATGTGGGGCGTTATTATCGTGCTGGTCATTGTCATAATCTTCCAGCAAATACAAATTTCAGAATTGCAATGGCGCGTCGATGAAGACCATGATGGAGCCTCCGTCGATAGTGTCGCTGGTCGCCTTTACATCCTTGAAGGGATGGCTAATAAACATAGCAACCAATTCGATGATGTCTTTAAGGATATTCGCCAACTACAAAATGATGGTGCCAAGTACGACTGGGAATTAAAACAACTACAATGGTTGCATCCAGAACTCAAAGTCCGGCCACCAGAAGCTAACCCTTCCCCATTCAAATCGACAGATTTAAACCTCGATATGAATCCTGGGAAAGTACCGGATGTAATAAAACAAAGTCAATAAAGAAATCAGAAATAAATAAAAGCACCTTATACCTATACAAAAGTCATCACAAATGACTCTTCTCATAGGATATAAGGTGCTTTTATCGTTATTCTTTTATAGATTTAATTACTCGTTTTCCCATACATCTTTACAATGACGAATTGCTTCTACTTGCGATACGCTTCCAATTTATATGCATATTCAGTTAAAAGATTATTTGAATAAATTTTTTCATTTTTTGAATCTCTAACTTCTTTCCAAATAATAGATGCTACTTTTAATTTATTCGAATAATTACAACTACATTCATCTGCACAAAAATCCTTAAAAAATTGATTCCATTGACAAACCGAATTGTCATACTTTGCATAATCTGATTCACCATAATATACTTTCAGCAAATCTCCAATTGTAAAGCTTGTATTTTTTTCACTCTTTACTTTTCTCCAGGCAGTAGCCATATCAGCATTAAATTTAAATCGTGAAACACCTATTAAATCAGAGAAATATTCTCTAAACTTCGTATTAAAGGAAAAATTACATTCAAGTAATGGTGTATCTAAAGTAATAGTTTCCACTTGCCTTCTTCTATTTTTTATTGATGATTTTTTAATTAAATTGCCTTTAAAATACTGCTCAATAATATGATTGAGTTCTTGTTTTGTCCCCCTATATTCTAATCCTAATGATTTACATATTTGTGAAAGTTCATCACGATACCAATAATATTTATTAAATTCATCAAATGATGAAATTTCATCAAACTTGGGTCTACACGCTTTCAATCTTTTGTCTCCTTAAGTTTAAGATACAGCATTTACAGATGTGCCTATTGTAAAAGTTGCTAATACGGTTGCTAAAATAACGTTCTATACATATTATTCTCTCTTTTTTATCCTGTAGATTCTATTATTCTCATTATACATAAAACAGCATTATTACTAAAGAAAAAGAGCTATACCCCATACATTCGCTACAATGTGAATGTATTAGAGATATAGCTCTTTTAATTTTGAAATTTGATGCAGGACTACTTAGTCATCCTTGTGTTCCATAGATTTAGGCAATGTCAAAATCAATAGAGCTGCAAGGAACATACAAGCGCCCATTACATAGTAACCATAAGTAAAGCTGCCTGTATGACCATTGATGAAACCAAGCATGTAAGGACCTACCCAGCCCCCCATGTTACCAGAGGAGTTAATAAGGCCCATCGCACCCGCCGCAGCAGCACCGGATAAGAATGTAGTTGGCATAGTCCACCATACACCCATACCACCGTAAACGCCTACAGCAGTTAAGCAGATAAAGAATAAACTAATTTCTGGGGATGGACTATGTGGTGTTGCTAAGAAACCAATAGTACCAATGAACAATGTAGTAGCAACATGCCAACGTTTTTCATTGCGCTTTTCAGAGGAATAACCACAATATACTTGTACAAGTAATGCGGCAGACATGGGAATCGCAATAGACCATGCTACAACACTTGGCGGCCAACCAGATAAGCTTTTAAGAACTTGAGGCATCCAGAAGCTAAAGCCCCAGAAACCAATAACCCATAAGAAATAGATTAATGCTAAACGCAATACTTTTGGATCTTTCAAAGCTTGCCATGTAGTATATTTCTTTACAGCTTGCTTTTGTTGCTCTTCTTTTTCCAGTTCAGCCTTGATATAGGCTTTTTCTGTATCAGTTACCCAAGATGCATGGTCTGGACGTTCTTTCATCCAGAACGCAAAAATGAAAGCAAAGATAACAGCCGGAATAGCTTCAACGATGAAGAGTGTGCGCCACCCATGAAGACCAAAGAACGTTGTATCAAGTAAGATACCTGCCAATGGACCACCAATGATGTTAGAGAACAATAAAGATGTCAACATCAAGGAGATTGCCTTCGCGCGCTCCTTTGGCAAGAACCAATTTGGAATGAGTAACGAATAAATTACAGGATATAAAGAGGCTTCACATAGACCTAGAAGGAATCGATAAATATAAAACTCCAACTCTGTGGTCATCGTTGTCATAAGAATACATACTAGGCCCCAACTAAACATAATACGTGCTACCCAATGCATAGCATTACAGCGAGCAGCGATTAGGGATGCAGGAACTTCAAATAAAACATAGCCTATAAAGAAAATACCGGCGCCCATACCAAATACCTCTGGTGTCAACCATGGTAAATTCTCCTTCATGGTCAAGCCAGCATAGGCAATATTTACACGGTCCAAAAAGGCAATAATAGAAACAATAAATAATGGCAAGACTACGTGAAGCATACGACGCTTTGTAAAGTCTTTGAAATCGATGGCCCCACTTTGAGGCTCTGGTGTAGATGAGTTCATATAATTCCTTTCTACTACTTAAGATATTACATACCTTACTATCTTAAGAAAACAAAAGTCCTCTGTCAATGGAATTATATAGAATATAGAAATAACAAATAGGAATAGTAACACCAAAATAATGGCCTTTAAAAATAGAAAAAGGATATTTGCTAGGAATGACTGTATAAAACAAAAAGCACTTTATAGTATAAATATATCTCTATCACAAGATAAGAAAATACTATAAAGTGCTTTCATATTAATTTGTACTAACAGGATCATAATCAGCAGGCACAGGAGCAACGATACTTACAAAGATAACATCTTCTGTCCCAGTATTTTTTGCGCCATGACATTCACCCTTTTTAGATACTATAACTTGTCCCTTTGTAAAAGGCACCTCTGTATCAGGCGTTGGATAAAATACCCCCTTACCTTGCAATATAACCCATATATCATCAGAGTTATGATGGTAATGCTTTGGTAAGGTTTGCCCAGGTTTAATAACCCATACTGAGCCACCTGTGGAATCAGTTTGATAAAATGGAGTCCTAACAGCTTTCTCCAAACTTTCAACTTTCACAAGTTCCATGTCAAAAATACGTTGATTACTCATAATGCTCACACCTTTCATCGATTAACAACTAACGAGTACCCGATGCATATTCTCCCATATTAATATCTATAACAGTTCGAACAGGTTGAATTAAGGAGTCTTCATACTGAACCGTCCATTTAATATCTGGATTCATATCTCCATTTTCTAAGCCTGCAATTGTTTGCCCGTCATCAATAGGATTATCGTGCTCAAAGATATAGTACAACACACTATACGCATGATTTACGATTTCATCGGGATTCATGCCGTGAAAATGGTACTGCACATCAGGGTAGAATAAAGTGCTCATACCTAACGTATCAACCATCATGTCATCTGTGCCTTGAATGCTAAAATATCGCACATTTACGGCATAATAAATAAAACGAGTCACATTTTTATCTGGATGATTTTCAATAGTGTCACGACTTAAGACCTTCCGAGACGGTCCAAAGACAACGGCCTTGCAAGATGGATATAGCTCTAGCAGTGCATCTACATATTTCACGAGCATATCAGCACGTTCTTTAGGCTCTAAACCTGACGCTAACATATCTGTAGCAAATACTCTATATTGGCACTCATCTAGCAACTCGTCTACATTTGGACAATCCCACACCTGACTACGTTCAAAATCATCTAGTACAGGTTTATCGATTTTCTCACAATTCGTCACCATCAAGGTCGGTGGAACATCAGCATCATTATCCTCATAATGAACCTTATAATCCTGAGGCGCAAAACCAGCAGATTCAACACCATAGCTAAAGCAATCAACAGTGCCTAAATGCTTTGTAAATACCTCTACCATTGTATCGCGGCTAGGCATATCACACTGCTCTGGCATTAATAACTCAACGAAAAACAAACCGCCAGGGCGAACAGAGTTGTCTGTTAGATCTTGCTTAAATACTTGGCTCATATGCTCTCTCCTAATTTTCAACTATTTTTCTGATGAGTGTATTAGTTTATACCATTTTACAATACCCTCAGGGATTAAACAACTATTTCCCTCTATTTTTTCTTTTGCCCAACTATAAAGTTCATCCGGAGAAATACTATGTATATTATCTATATGAGTATCACCTTGAACCTTACCTTCAGATGTAAATAAGTATACTTCTTTATTCGGATGGTCTTTAATCAGCTCTATATAATCATTAATATTTAATTCTTTATTTCCTTTTTTCACTTGAGGATATGCTAATTTACCATTAATTGGATTAACTAACACACATTCATATAATTCAGTAGCTATCTTATTTGTAGATGGAATTGCGATATAATTTGCCTTATCGTATAAATATAAACAAACTAAATCCTCACAATCATTTGGAGATAAACAATCATAAAACAATTGTTGTAAAAACTCTCTATTTGAATGCTCTAATACTAATGGTTTTCCCCCAAATGCATATTCAGCATATTCAAACATATAGTCTTTATTTATACGTTGTATAGTTCGCCCTCGAATAAAGGCTGTTGCGACTGCTCCTGGCACCTGGCTTTCATCACCAATCCGTTCCCACTTAACTCCTGTAATTTGATTAGCTGCATCAAAATCTAATGCATCCTTGTCACAATTATACATAAAATTAGAGTTTTCGTTTACACGCCCTAGATAATAAATACCATTATCACGCATCCAAATATAGTCCCCTGGCTTCACTCGTTTTATAGTTTCTACAGCAACTATCTTCTTACCAGGTTTAATATTGAATAAATTATACTCTTCAAGAACCTTATAATAAATATCTTTAGATTGAATACTAGCTCTGATAGATTGAATTTTATCAAAAGCTTCTGCATTATACTCTTTTATTTGATCATCATTGATACTCCACCCTACAGCTGCAATAGATTCTTCTTTACAATAAGTAGATATTTTTTTACCATCTTTACTATCTGTTTTTGTTTGTAATCTCCATACATTCCCCATTTGACACTCCTTTAAATTTCACATAATACACATCTTTCACTTTATAGTATATCGGATGTTTATAAGTACTACAACTACGTAACCAACGTTTTAATAATAATAAAAAGTCTACATTTTTACAGCAGGTTAGAGTTATCTCTATATGCTGTGGCATCACGTTTATATAATCCAAGCATAAGGATTTATATTCAGGTTCAAATCGTTTCATACTTTCTAATGTTTGTAAAAATTGCGCATATAAATAATCAATACTTTCAGAACGATTACCAAGTTTACAACTCCCCATATCAAATAGATTGCGATAAGAAATATCTCCAGGCAACACAGCCATCCAGTCTAAGGCATACTCTGATACACCAAAAACTGTATTTTCAGGATTAGGTCCATCTAAATCATCCTGTAACCAAGCTGATATTATTTGATACATAGTTAGTTCGCCTACATCACTATAAAATTCACCTAACCCCTCCAGGTCAATCTCTAACTTAGCAATACAACGGTACATAGAAACTACCTCCTAAAGATCTCCAATCTTCTTATAGTAAAAGTATAACTATATCCATGTACTATTTTTGCCACATCAGATTTTGTGAATATTTTTTTAGCTAGTACCAAAGCATTATATAAACATCAAAAGACCCTATCCATGAGTCCAAGGACAATGGATAGGGTCTTTATATTATCTAATCAGCATAGGATGATAAGCCGATGGCGGAACTGTTCCGGATTCCCCGGACTTTCAGCACTACTCAATTATAGAGGTTTGCGAACCACGTCGATGATAGAGCCATCGCGGTATTCTACGATTGCTACGATGTCTTCGTCTTTGTCAGACACAGGAATATCTTTTGGTTTACCAACTAAGTCAAATGCCAATTGTTGTAATTCTTCAATTGTGAAGATAGGCAAGTTGCTATCTTTGAAGCGTTCAATCAAATCAGTACGAGCTGGGTTGATGGCGATACCGTATTCAGTAACAAGAACATCAACGGAGGAGCCCGGTGTAATTACAGTTGCTACTTTGTCACGGATCATTGGCAAGCGGCCGCGGATCAATGGGCAAGTAATAACTGTGCATTTAGCACCTGCTGCTGTATCGGAGTGACCGCCAGAAGCGCCCATCAATACACCGTTGGAGTCAGTCATTACATTTACGTTGAAATCAAGGTCGATTTCAGTAGCACCAAGGAATACTACGTCTAGGTAGTTTGTAGTGCAGTCAGTCCATGGGTTAGCGTACATGGAAGCGGACATTTCGATGTGTGCAGGGTTTTTATCCAAAGATGCAGCTGCAGTAGTATCGAAAGTTTGAGTATCGTAAATAGCACGGATCAAACCTTCTTCCAGCATGCCAGTCAAGATACCAGTAGCACCACCGATAGCGAAGCCACCTACTTCTCCGCGTTTGCGAAGTTTTTCAGCAATGAATTTCGCTACAGTCAATGGAGCACCACCAGCACCCAATTGGAATACGAAACCGTCTTTAATAATGCCAGCTTGGTCAAGGAATTCACCAGCTAATTCTGCAATTTTGATTTGGATAGGGTTTTTAGTGAAACCTACTGCACCAGAAGCAATACCTTCTGGATCACCAATGCTTTCAACCTCAACAACATAATCTACGTCAGTTTGAGGGATTGCATAGTTGTGTACATAATCAACTAAGTTATCAGTGATGATAACAGTTGTATCTGCATAGTGGGAGTCAACTTTAGCATAACCAAGAGCACCACATGCGGATTTACCCATACGACCAGTAGCATTACCACGTGGGTCAGCTGTAGGAGCGCCCATGAAAGCTACGTCGATATGAACTTCGCCAGATTCGATAGCACGAGCACGGCCACCGTGGGAACGAATCACTACAGGGCGTTTCAATACGCCTGGGTTTTGAGTCAAGAATTTACCAAGACGATCGCGCAAGCCAGATGTTTCAATAGCTGTTACTGTGCCGTCTTGAATCATTTCTACCAAGAATTCATGGCATGGGGACAAGGAGGAAGACGCAATTGTAATGTCTTTAATACCTTTTGCTTGAACGCGTTCCATAACCATTTTCATTACATAGTCGCCATTGCGCAAGTGATGATGGAAGGACAATGTCATACCATCTTTTACGCCAGCTTTTTCGATTGCTTCATCAATAGAAGCAAGTACTTTATTAGTACCAACACGACTCATGTGTACAGGTTTACCTGCGCGATGAGCTTTAGGTTCAATAGCGAATTCACCTTGATATACTTCGCGACCTTCTAGTGCTGGGATATTTGTTGGGATATCGCGACCTACTTTATTTAACATCGTATTCTGCTCCTTCCTCTAATTCAACTTTAATGCCTGCTGCACGTGCTTTATCAACTACGCGTTGTGCACGAACTACGATAGGACCATCGATCATTTTACCATCTACGGAGATTACGCCTTTATTATTGCGCAATGCATCTGCATAGCTGTTCAATACTTTAACAGAATGAGCGATTTCTTTTTCGTCAGGAGTGAATACTTCGTGGATAATTTTGATTTGGCTTGGGTGGATACAAGATTTGCCATCGTAGCCCAAAGCTTTAATGAATTCAACTTCTTCGCGGAAACCTTGTGGGTCTTTCACGTCGGAGAATACAGTATCAATTACGCGGATACCTGCTTCACGTGCTGCGTGAAGGATTGTTTGACGAGCGAACAATAATTCAACAGCTGGTTTATGTTTACCAGTGCGAAGGTCAGCACGGTAGTCTTCAGCGCCAAGAGCGATAGCAACTACGCGAGGGCCGTGACAGATTTCGCGAACATTGTACAAGCCACGAACGGATTCGATGGCTACGATAATATTAATAGTGCCTTCTGGCCAGCCGTTAGCTTTTTCTACTTCTTCGATTTTCTTCGCTACGATTTCAACTTCAGACACGTCTTCAGTTTTAGGTAAACGAATCATATCAGGTTTAGCTGGAACGATTACATCAAGATCGTCATAGCCATAAGGAGTTTGTGTAGGATGGTTGATACGAACAACAGTTTCTGCACGGAATTTACGAGATTTCAATGCTTCTGCAGTTAAAAGACGAGCTGTGTCTTTTTCTGTAATAGGCACGGAATCTTCGATATCGATCATGATGGAGTCAGCACCGTGAATATCAGCACTGTTAATCATTTTAGGTGTATTACCAGGCACGAACATCATGGAACGAGACAAGCGTTTTTTAGCAGCCTCTGTTAATGGATTTGTTTTAACTTCTGGGAATGTTTTATCGTTAGCCATTATGCTTTGCTCCCCCTTTCCAATGCGCCTAATACGCGAGCTTTAATTGTGTAATCCCAAGCATTTTTGTCTTGTACGATTACTTTTACGCCATCAAAACCAGCTTCTTTTACTGTGTTTAAGATAACGGATTTAATTTGGTCGCCGTATTGGCGGATAACTTTGGATGTTAATTCAATTTCGATACCGCTAGCAATCGGTTCAACCGTTACTAATGCATCATTTTTTTCGTCGAAGCCAGCTTGTGCAGCTTTTACTAATTGTGCCATGTTGCATCCTTTCACTAAAAAATATATCAAATGGCAAAGACCAGACGTGTCGCGAATGTCTGGTCCGTGCCGCTAAAACAATGTTGATTATAAAATTATATGGTGATTAAATCATACCGATGAAAGTCCACCAAGGAATACCTACTACAAAGAGTAGAATCCAACTCAATACTGCTAAGATTGCACCAGCAGTCCACCAATCTTTCAAGTTATTGTAACCTGCAGAGTAGATGATTGGACCAGGGGATGCACCGTAGTGAGTTACGAGACCGCCAAACGCATTTGTTGCAAGCAATACTAAACCAAACATAACAGGGTTAACACCAGCCGCCATACCTACA
>URPT01000060.1 GCA_900549845.1 uncultured Veillonella sp.
CCAATACCAAATACTTGAGCTACATTTGAGAAGTTATATTCATCATTGCCGTTACCATTTGCATTTAAATAGGTATGTGTTTTACCACCAAAGGAACGTAAGTACCAGGCTTGTAACCCAAGACGAGAGCCTATTTGTTTCTTGTATTGAACAAAGGCCGCTTTATCAATGGCCGGTACAGTATCTTTTTCAAGAACTACACCTTCTGTACGAATCAAATTACCGATGATCTTGCCTATTGCTTCACGAGGTAATTTATTTTCAGACTCTGCATCATGTACAACTTTTTCAAGATTATATAAATAGTTGTACATTGCTGGTGTCATGCCCCAACCATAATCAGAACTACCTTCACCCCAGTCGTTAGAGGCCATTGTAAAGTTCTTTTTATAAATCGCATCTTTAGCATCATAATCGCTAAATACATAGCTACCACTATCGTATTTATACGTTTTAGCACCTAAATAACCAGTGAACTCATAATCACTAGATGGTTGACCATAGTAATCATAGGATTGTTTGTAAGTGCCATCTGGCTGTTTAACCCAAACAACATCGAGCTCACTATTGTTATAATTACTCCAGTTATCTGTAGCATTATATTTAGCTATTTCTGCTACGGATTGATTGATCTCGTCACCATGTTTTTCAACATAGGCCTTAGGATTTACTAAATCATCTTTATTATCAGTATATACTATGAGTCCTTTCGCTTTTTCTTTTAAGTATTCAGGGTATAAGGAGGAGTTCACATTATACATAATGTCCCCTGTCTTATAGAGTTTTTCTCCTGTATGCTTATTAGTGATTTCATACATTGCATAACCACCAGATGGAATATCGAGGGAGAATTTCTTCCCAGCCATATCTGTAGGATATGCTTTTGTAAGAATATCTTGTAATCGACCCATAATTTGAGCTTGTTTTTTCTGAGTTTCAGCTAATTTAGCATTAGCCTTTTCAATTTCTTGATCGCGGTTTGGATTACTCCAGCTAAGATCTAATGATTCCTTATAAGCTTCATATTCATCTTGTAAGCCTTTAAGTTGTTGATAGAAGTAGATGCTATCTGTCTTACCTTTGTAAGTAGAATCATAGATACCATTAGGACTATCTGGTGCTGCTGCATCCTCTGTAGATTTTTTCTCACCATCAGAGCCAGTTTTTGTAGCACTATTAATATCGTATGGGAACTCATCACGGTTAATACCAATCAATTCAGCCGCTGTTGGAGGTCTGTAAATAACTTCATGGACTGCATGTGTATAAGCAGAATCAGTAATGCCTGTACTATGTTTGAAAGTACCAACACCAATACGAACTTGTGAGTCGTGACCATTCCATACAGCGCGAATGCCATCATAGGATTGACCAAACCAGTAGCCACTAGCACCCATAGGTTCTGTTAAGCGACCTACGGATACATCCCATTTTTTAACACGTCTTGTGAGATCAACTGTGTCGATTCGTTGATGATTAAAGCCTTTAGAATCGGATTGTGTCCAGCTTGTATCAACACCGCTCATACCAGTTGCACTACCGATAACTTTAAGATTGGTAAACTCATTAAGACGAGCATCGAGGCCTAGGCGCAAACGTTGTTCAAAGCTATGACGATTGGCATCGTACATATTGGCTTTTGCAGAACCAATAGCGGAATTTTCTCTAAATGGAGATTGTGGTCTATTAGAGCCATCATGTGCCATCCAACGTGCTCTGTAGTCGCCAACTAATGTAACACCACGTTCTTTAGTAGTGTCGAAATCAGAACGAATAAAGTCAGTTAAACGAACCACATCAGATACGTTTTGTACACCGGATTCAGCATTTGTAACGTCCCCATTAGTACCCGTTGCATTTGCACCTGCTACGCTACCTTTTGCACCATCCTTAGTCTTACCGATAGCTGTTGTTTTACTGCTGTCTCCACCACCAAATTTAAGGTTAACACCCACACGATACACGCGTTCTTGCGTAGCACGGTCATCATCTCGATGATTAAAGATATTATTGATGCCAAAGTACATCATGGCATTTTTATTGAATCGTTTTTGAACCATTACGTTCCAAATGCCAAAGGTTTTCTTTTCATAGCTTTGCTTCTTATATACGCCTGCATCACCAGATAAAATATCTGGCCAGTAGTTGCCACCATTATTAAGAGTATTACTATCAAGCATATTGATATAGTAATCGCCCCAAATGGAACCATTCCAACCGGATTTAGGGTTGTCATAAGTAATGCCAATATCAATCTTATGCATTGGTTTATCCAACAATTGGCGAGGCATTGTTGGATCACTCTTATTGATGGCATGCAAGTATGTATACCCGAGCTTACCGGACCAATACTTACCGAATTTTTGTTGTACCTCTGCTTGAAGGCCCGTAATTTCAGCTTTACCAATATTTTTAAAGCTATAAATCATGTCTGGTGCACGTTGGTACTTAGCATCACCCTTGAGGTATGGAGCAAAGTCCATAAAGTCCCCTGTGAAGTATACAGACATATAGTTTTTGATGCGGTTATGGAATACGCCTACACGAGCATAAGTATTCTTATTTTCACCTTCTAAGCTCATGTCAAAGTTAACAGATTTCTCAGGTTTCAAATTAGGATTGCCGGCCCAGTACCAACCAAGTTTTGCAACCCCAATCCCAACAGGATTAGAAGCATACATTTCCCAGTTGTACCACAATTCGCCCATACCTGGTTCTGTATATCCAGTACCTACATTAGCTTTAAACCTGCGATGTGTATTGCCTTTAACGTTATAGGTCATCC
The DNA here is from genome assembly GCA_900549845.1 of uncultured Veillonella sp. Lineage (GTDB taxonomy): Bacteria > Bacillota > Negativicutes > Veillonellales > Veillonellaceae > Veillonella. The sequence continues at coordinate 2,786 of URPT01000060.1, forward strand.
CTAAGGAAGCAGATAAATTAGAACCAAATAAGCTGCTGTTATCAAAGCGAAGAATTGGGGATAATGTTAAATTCTTATTTACCTGCCATGTATCAGAAACATAAGCATTTAACTTGCGAATTGTACCGCTACCAGTTGTTAAGCGTTGATCACGGCTACGATATTCTTCTAAAAAGGCTTTACCATTTAGCTTAGGTGCTTTTTTACGCATTTCCGGATCATTGGACTCGCCGTATTTAAAGTAATCACCTACAATATTGGCACGTGTTGCAGATAATACAGGATTTTCTGCTTTCAAACGATCTTCTAAAGCCTTATAACGAGCTTTAAACTCATCTGTTACAGGTTGATTATTAGGAGATGTACTAGACCAATCACTTAATCTACTTTCAGACAAACCATAGTTTATATAGTCATCATAAGTTATACCTGGTTTTTGAGCATCTGTTTCTGCACCATAGTATTCATAATCCATATCCCATTGCGGCATACCACCACCGGAATTAATGAATTTATAGTCGTGAATATGAGAGTAAACTTTAATGCTATTGTCGCCTTTACGTCGTACAAGACGATCGAGTTTATCAACTAGCAAGCTCTTATCGTAATCCCAAGGATCAATGTACATGGTACTTGTATTAGGAGAACTCTTTAAGCGGCTACCAGAGCCTTCTTCACGAGCGTAGCTTACACCGTAGCTAAGCAAATGATTTTTGTTGAGCTGTGTATTGGCATTAGCTCGAATATCCAATTGACGATGATCGATGTTATCGATATAACGCAACTCATTGGAGCCTTCATAGGCGGAGCGACCTGTATAGCTAATGAGGGCTACATCATTTTCTTTAATGCGGGAGTAGTTAGTTTCAATAGTCCAATCGCTTTTGCCTGCTCGGGAGGACCATTGTAAATTAGCCGTATTGCGGTCTGCGGTACGTTTGAAATGTTGTTGAGGTTCTAAGTCAGAGTCGGAGTGCTTAACATCGCGTACAAGGTCTTCTGTGTAGCGGTTAAGTCGCATTTCAAATTTATTCTTATCATTAGCTTCGTAGGTTGCTACAAGACCGATATCAGCCGCATCACCATAATAACGAAGCACATTTGGCTTGAAATTATGTTTTGCATAATCAAAGGCCATGCCAGAATCTCGACGTTTAACGGATGCTAAAACAGGCATAAGATCACGTTTACTGCCTGACAAACCAACCTTTAACTTACCCATTTGACCAGAGTCGGCACGAATAAAGAAGTTTTGGAATGGGAATGTATCACCATCAATCTTACGACGCATACCTTCTGCGTTCAATTGTAAGGTCGGTTTCTTTTGTGCTTTTTTTGTGATGATGTTAACAACACCACCAATAGCATCTGAACCGTATTTTGCACTGGCTGCCCCTTGGATAACTTCTATGCGTTCAACATTTTCTGTACCTAACCGTTGAACTTCATCTGCTGCACCGGAGTACTTATCAAAATCGCCTAGTACTGGTTGACCATCTACTAAAATAAGTGTGTGGCGCGCTTCTGCACCACGAATAGATACACCTACACGTCCCATAGCGTCTACAGTTCTAGATACGCCTGTTTGTGTAAAAATAATATCTTCGACGGACTTCGCCTGCTTCTTCTCAATCTCTTTCTTGGTAATGATTTGCACTTGCTGTGAGTCTAATTTGGCTGCTTCTTCTGCCCATGTTCCTTTAACATGAACAACATCTGTAGTAACGGTTGCATTCTCAGCCCATACTACAAGAGGTGCGCTAAGCCATAAGGCAACTGCACTAGACAGAATTATGGCGCGCTTTGTATGTCCCCACCGATCCATTGTGCCCTCCTAAAATTTTAACTAATTATATGTTTTGTATCTTTCACTCTCAAATAAAAAGATACACTCTACCAACATATAATGACATTGAATATCATTTACATTTTAATGTTAGCAAAGTGTATCTTGCATATCTACTCCGAAAAGACCAAAAATATACGTTTCGGACAATATTAAATTGTTATACCTTACGATAAGCACTTGGAGTTACACCAGTAGCCTCTTTAAAGGCACTAGTAAACTTACTGCCATTCTCATAGCCTACGGCATTAGCGATTTCAAGAATCGATTGATCCGTTTCATGAAGTAATCTCTTAGCTGCATTAATACGACATTCTTTTAAGTATTGATGTATAGTCGTACCATATACGCCCTTAAAACATCTTTTTAATGTAGACGTAGGTACATCAAATTGTTCAGATAATGTCTCAATTGTAATACGCTTCATAAACTGAGTAGATACATATTCGTTAACAGCTTTCACAATATCAACCTGCTGTTTCCGATAAGTTGCTCTCTTTTCATTATTACTTGTAGAAATTACTGATAATAATAAAAAGATTTCAATAACCTTTAATTTAAAATAGTGCCCCTTTATTTGATCAGGCACTTTATATAAGCTAGAAAAAATCTGTCTAACCGATTCAGTTTCTTCCATCATCATACCGTACTCAGAATGCTCACAAAATCGTTCAGCTAGGGTTGTTAAATTAATACGTGACTCAGTAACAAGCGAATCCAATACTGGTTGCGCTTTTTCTACATCTACTAATAATACAATCCCCTTAAAAAGTTTTGTAGGGAAATAATTTTTATGTTGGTAGTCAGCATGAGTATGCCATCCTAATGACATATCTCCTGGCCCCATATATAAATATTCCCCAGATGTAAACTTACACTCGATGCGCCCCTCTTCACAATGATTTATGGCAAATGTCTTGGTATGTGATTTAGCATAAAATTGAACCGACTCTTCTTTCACATCCAGAAATAATAAATCGATACCGTCAAATACCGTATGTCTCGACATAGTAAGTCCTGCATGTGAAATTGCATGATTATGTGGATTCATACTATCACCATATACACAAATACTATATAAATTATCACTTACACAATTATCATAGTATACTTATTGATATTCATTGTCAAATTAATTTTTGTAATAATTCATTTTTTCTTTAAAAATATAAATTTACACAAAAAATAGCCTCGTAAACTAAAGCAATGTAGTTTACGAGGCTATATTTAGAATTATTTTTTTGTTTTTACAATAAAGACTAATGCTATAACATGACCAATCCATACAAAGGCCATAACACCAAGTGCGATGGGCATATCTTGACTAAAATACGCACCAATTGCCATTATTGTACTCACAGATAAGAGAATGGACAACTTTGTCCGCAACGTTAACGCTTTATCGCGTTCATAAGCACCAACAGTCTTTTGATATAAACTAGATTCTAAGAACATTTTATGAAAACGTTCAGATCCTCGAGCTAAACAAAACAAGGTAAGCATATAAAAAGGTACTGTTGGCAATAGTGGTAATACGATTCCCGCTGTACCAAGAGCAAAGCTTATAGCCCCTATAGTAAGGAATATATATCGTATTACAACATTACTATGTTGCTCAGTTGTTTTCATTACTCCTCTTCTACATAATTAATAACTTTACCTTTTGTTTTAATAAAGTTTGGAATGATAAGTACAAGAGCTGCAATCGATACGATACCATAGATACCAGCCATACCAATCCATTCGAATGCATGACCAAGTACAAGACCCATTACGGCAAAGTCTGCATCACCAAATGTTGTATTTTGGAAACCTAATTGACCAAGAACTGGCAATGCCAATGCTGGCAAGAAAGTAATAGCCAAACCATTAAGGAATGCACCTACTGCTGCACCACGACGACCGCCTGTAGCATTACCATAGATACCTGCTGTTGCACCGCAGAAGAAATGAGGTACAAGACCAGGAATGATCAACACACCACCTACAGCGCCAAGGATGAGCATACCAATGATACCTCCAATAAAGGAGCTAATGAAGCCCAATACTACTGCTGTTGGAGCATATGTAAAGAATACGGCACAGTCTACTGCTGGGATAGCATTAGGGATAATTTTTGTTGCAATACCTTGGAATGCAGGAATTAAATCACCTAAGATCATACGTACACCAGAGTATACGATTGTTACACCTACAGCAAAGTTCATAGCGCTCATAACAGCGTATAAGTAAGGACTCATATCACCAGATAAAGTAGCTACAAACTCAGAACCAGCCGCAAAGGCTGCAATCAAGTAGAATACAATCATAGTCAATGCTGTAGATAGCGTAGAATCACGTAAGAAACCCCATTTTTCTGGAATTTCAATGTCTTCTGTACTATCGTCTGCTTTACCTACATATTTGGCAACCCAAGCGGATAAATAATAACCTAAACTACCAAAGTGACCGATAGCAATTTCATCGCCTTCTGTAACCTTAGATGTATAGCTTTGGCCAATTGCTGGAGAAATAGCAGACCAAGCGCCCATCAAGAAACCACCTACAAGGATGAGTTCCATACCGGACAAACCTGCAGTACCGAGTACGGCAGACATAAGACAAGCCATAAATAAGCTATGGTGACCTGTTAAGAACACATATTTGAACTTGGTGAAACGAGCAATACATAAGTTCATCAATAAGCCTACTACGAGAATAGACATCGTTTCAACGCCAAGTACCTTTTGTGCTACAGCCACGATAGCTTCGTTGTTTGGTACTACACCAGTAATATGGAAGCCATGCTCAATCATCTTACCTAGTGGATCAAGATTGTTAACGATAACACCTGCACCAGCTGCGAGCATCAAGTAGCCAAGAATAGGTTTTAATGTACCAGTCATTACCTTATGAAACGGGCGTTTCAAGGCAATCAAACCTACACATGACATAATACCAATCAAAAGTGCTGGTTGAGACAGCACATCACGTAAGAACTCTAATACCATTTCCATGGCACTACCTCCTATATATAGTTGTTACATTTTATTGAGCTGCTTGTTTTAATGCATCAAGAATATCTTCTGTGATTTTCTTTTTATTAATATAGCTGCGAACAATAGCCACATTCTTGTCTTCAAATTGTTCAGCCAATTCTTTTACAGTTACAATAAGGTCCGCTTTACGGCCTTGTGCGGCATTAAAATCAATAGATTCAACTTGTGCATCAATACCATTTTCAGCACAGATTTCTTCAATTTTCATTTTTAGCATCAAGCTAGAACCAATGCCATTACCGCATACAGTTAATACAGAAATCATACTTGCCTCCTACTAAACGTATTCTTGATCTTCTAAATGCTCGGCCAAGAATGCTTGTACATCTTCAATACTTTCAAAATCAGCAGCCGCATCTAAAAACTCATCATCCTCAAATAATGTAGCAATATCTGTCAACAACTGAATATGTTCATCCTTGTTCGGAGCACACAAAAACAACGCCACAGAAACAGGATCATTGTCAGGACTACCAAAATTCAATGGTTTTTCTAAGGTTACCAATGCAGTACCTACACGTTTTGCCCCATTTTCCGGACGAGCATGTGGCATAGCAAGACCTGGTGCCAATACAATATAGGGTCCCATTTCACGCACTACCTCTACCATAGCCTCCGTATAAGATGGATCAGTAAAACCCGCATCAACCATGAGTTGGCCACCGTGACGAATTACCTCTTCCCACGTTTCTGCAGGATAATGAAAGGATACATTATCCTCAGATAGTAAATCTTGTAACAAGCTAACACCTCCTGAATTTACTTACGTACATACTTTTATTATATCCATTCTGTGAGTTTTTTCATATAACAAAATAGGAATTATTATACTATACGCAACGAAAAAGGTCCCAATTCAATGAATTGGGACCTTCTTCGTACTGCTTTGTATTGCACACAGCATATGGTTAGAGAGTAGAGATGTGTTGTAGTTGAAAGATTTAAATAATGGGTTATTGTAACATAGATTAAAAGTTTATTATGTTGTATATGCTGTGACAATGCCTTATTTATGCATTTCTAGTACATTGTTGCCTATAGCGTTTATCATTATTGGCCTTGATGGCCATAATTAATGGTTTGAGTGAAAGAAACTCTTCATCACTAAGTCGAATAGTTCTACCAATACGTTTAATCGGATTACGTGGGCGCCCGGCACCGCGTCTAGTTCCACCCCATGCCATATACATACCTCACTTTTCACTTGAAAAACTCCTTCTACCGATAGTATAACCTCCGTTACATAAGTATGCAATAGTTATTCATTATAAACAGTCCTAAAACAACTATTAAACAAGTAATAAACCGCATTTATTAATAAAATGCATAATCAAGAAAAGCACATATTTATAAGCATTTCGCTATATTCAACTTGAAATCTAACATTAATGTTGCCAAATATAGATAAATCGCTTTTATAGAATATAGTATTTAAAACCTAGTGTATGCCTACATTCTTTGATGACAGGTTCATAATAAACTACAAAAAATATTAAAATCTGATTGATAAATTGTATAACTCAATTAATCCAATTCTTAAACAACAGAAATCAGAACCACCCGTAAAACGGGTGGTTTGCTCACGGGCTATAAGCCCGTAGTA
>URPT01000061.1 GCA_900549845.1 uncultured Veillonella sp.
CAGATGATAAAAAGAACTTACTGAATACACTTGACAAAATCATTTCAGAGGTCAGTGAAGAAGATTTACGTCATTACAGAAAAAATTTCCGGCATCTATGATAGACTATATTTTGGGATACACCTAAGCAACTTAAAATAATAGATTCATTCACATTACTTCTTTAACACACTTCGCAATATATTTCGCATAATATAGTAAATATTCCGCAATATATCAATTATATTTTGATATATTGCGGAATATTATTTTCGTTTAGTTGCCCTTGTATGCATCCTGCTTTGAAACTTCAGCCATTTGCAATCTCTACATTTTTACCTGCAAAGGCGATGCCATATTTTACGATTTCCTTGATTCCACGGTCCTTCATATCTGTATCATAGTGCTTATCCTCAATCTGCTTCAGAGCCTCGTCGGCGGATGCAGATAAACCAGCATCGTTCATAGCTTTACGAGTAGGTTCAATAGTAGCTTGTACCAAATCAGCTGTCAATTCTTCGAATTTAGCACGAGTCAATGTTACATCCAAGTGTTTAGGACCAGTAGCATCAGCTGTGATGAATGGCAAGTTGATATTTGTGCTAGCTACGCCAGATAATTCAATTTTAGCTTTTTCAGCAGCTTCTTTTAAACGTTGATCAGCTAATTTATCATTGGATAAATCGATACCAGTTTCTTTTTTGAATTCTTCAATAAGGTAGTTCATAATGCGTTGGTCGAAGTCATCGCCACCAAGATGGTTATTACCAGATGTTGCCAATACTTCAAATACACCATCACCAAGTTCAAGGATAGATACGTCGAATGTACCACCACCAAGGTCAAATACAAGAACTTTACCGTCTTCATCTTTATCTACACCATATGCAAGAGCAGCTGCTGTAGGTTCGTTGATGATACGAAGTACTTCAAGACCAGCAATCGCACCAGCGTCTTTTGTAGCTTGACGTTGAGCATCTGTAAAGTATGCAGGAACTGTAATAACAGCTTGTTTTACAGGTTCGCCCAAGTAAGCTTCTGCATCAGCTTTGATTTTTTGAAGAATCATAGCAGAAATTTCTTGTGGTGTATAAGATTTACCTTCTACAGTTACTTTGTAGTCAGTACCCATGTGACGTTTAATAGAAATGATTGTGTTTTCTGGGTTAGATACAGCTTGACGTTTAGCCAATTGACCAACTAAACGTTCTCCATTTTTTGCAAACCCAACAACGGAAGGAGTTGTACGCGCGCCTTCTTGGTTAGTAATAACCGTAGGTTCGCCGCCTTCCATAACCGCAACACAAGAGTTTGTAGTACCTAAATCAATACCAATTACCTTTGCCATAATATATGCCTCCTAAAACCTTTATAATCTATTCAACAACTTTTACCATTGCTGGACGAATACAACGACCATCAACAGTATAGCCAGTTTGCAATACTTCACATACCGTATCAGATTCATATTCATCTGACGGCACTCGCATAATTGCTTGATGGAAATTTGGATCAAATGGTTTGCCAACCGCATCGATAACGGCTAAACCATGTTTAGATAACATTGCCATCAAGTTTTGATGAATCATGATAAATCCATCAAGGAATACCTTAGCATCACCTTCTGCGGGACTTTGAACAGCTCGTTCAAAGTTATCTAATACAGGAAGTAAATCTGTAAGTACATCCCCTTTAACATATCCTGCAAGTTGCTCTTTTTCTTGATTAGTACGACGTTTGAAGTTTTCAAAGTCCGCTTGCAAACGCTTATAGCGATTATCGAAATCTGCTTTAAGCTCATCTAATACGTGAGCAGCGTCAGCAACAACTTCTTCAGTTTCTTCCACAGCTGGTTCCTCTACATTAGTAGCCTTTGCAGTTTCGTCTACTGTTTCTTGTTTAATGTCTTGTTCTTCAGCCATTATATGCCCTTTCTGTTTTGTTCTTTTACCATAGTTTCCATTATATGTTTCATATGGGACAACATGCCGATGATACGTCCGTATTCCATCCGCGTTGGACCAAGAATAGCAAGAGTTCCGATAGGCTGATCTTGATTCGTAAAATCAGCTTGTACCACACTCATAGAATGTAGTGCTTCGGTATCATTTTCATCGCCAATCTTTACCTTCACAGGTGTTGGTGAATCATCCTTTAAAAGTTGTCCCAATTGATTTTGTTCTTCCACTAAGGAAAGCAAGGGTTGTACCTTCTCAACAGACTTAAACTCTGGTTGGTTTAACAACTCCGTGGTACCTACAGAATAGAACAACTTACGTTTATTAATTGCTCGTAATAATGTTTCTGAAAGGATCATCAAAATCCCTTGGGGACCTTCCATATGAATCAAAAGTGTTCCTAATGCTTCAGCCGTTACATGACCAATACTTACATTCTGTAAAGCATTGCTAAATTGCATAGCCAGACTTTGCAATAGATCAGGCGAAACACCATCACTAAAGTAAATCAATTCATTATCTAGAGCACCAGTTTCAGTAATGACAACCATGACAGCTTGATATGAATCGAGCGGCAATACATGAATGTATTTAATTAATGCTCTATCATGGGCTGGAGCTAAGAATAAACTCATACTATGGCTTACTTGAGATAATAATTTAGCCATATTTAAAAAGAGCTCACTCGTCGATCCATTGGAATGTTTCCATAACATTTCAATTTTTTCAGCATCCTGTAATGGAACAGGTTGTTGACTCAACATAGAATCAACATATAAGCGATAGCCTTTTGCTGAAGGAATACGTCCAGCCGATGTATGAGGTTGCTCTAAATAGCCTAATTCCTCTAAATCGGACATTTCATTTCGCACTGTTGCCGGACTAATACCAAGATTATAATTCTTGGCAATGGTTCTTGACCCTACCGGTTCAGCAGATTTAACGTAGTCTTCAATTATGGCTCGCAAGATGCGCTGTTTTCTTTCATCCATAATGACACCTCTTGTTAGCACTCATAAACTTTGAGTGCTAATCGCATGTATAATATTATCATATTCAAAAAAAATGTCAAGCAGAAAAATCCTTAAAAAGTCAAATAATATCTATTTAGTCAAAAAGACAATTCAATATTTTTGATTAATTAGTCAAAAAATCAAAGTATAACAATAAGAAAACACTTATACTATCTACGTTTATGTCATATCCTAAAATTTCAATATTAGAATATGTTGGTCTAATAAAATTTATGTTATTAAAACCTGAAATAGTATAAGTGTTTATATTTGTAATAATTTTATTGTAATTTTGTTTTTTATGAACTCTTAGTTTGAATACTTTTTAGTCTCTACATGTTTACAGATAAAGAACCATAAATCAATAAATACTATAAATATAATAATTTATAGTTCTACACCTTCTAATGGATTACCAAGTCGTTCTAAGAGTTTTCCCATACGCTCACGTGGTTCCCCATGTTCCGCATACCAATCAACTAAAATATCTACAGCTTTTTTGGATTGCTCTACAGTAAGCTGTCTAGCCAAAATTTTGCCAGCTTCTGGTCTCATACCTGTATTACCGCCAACAGCCAACATAAAACCTTGGGATGTACCAATAAAAGCAATATCTTTTACCATTGCATCTGGACAGTTACGACCACATCCACTGATGCCAATTTTGCACTTATGTGATGTTTTTCGGCCGTAATGTTTTCTCTCTACATAATCAGCTAACTCTTTTGTTTCCATTTGGCCATTTTTACAATAGCCTTTACCAACGCAAGCAATTAAGGAATTAACCCCTCTATGAATAACCGTAGTTACACCTTCAGGTAATTCGGAAATAAGCTGTTCCTTATCTTCTTTTTCAATACCTGTAATTTGTATACCTGTTACAACATGACGGAAGGATCCACCATATTTTTCAGCTAATTCTATGCATGCCTTCATTTGGTCTAAAGTAAATTCATTATGTAAACCGTGTAAAATAACCGATGTCTTCATCGTTCCTCCTCAAATCTAGCATGCTTATTCATCATCATCCTATTTATACTAACATATTAGATTTTGAGAAACTGTGAAAAATTACTCACGAATAAATTGACTAAATACATAGTTACCATGTTTTGCCCCTTCCGAGGTTAAATGATAACTATCATTTTCATATTCTAATAGGTCTTTGCTAACTAAATCGTTCAAAGTAGTACCAAATAAATTAACCACAGATATGCCAAATCGCTTTTTAAACGTATGTTCATTAAGGCCCCATTTAGTACGAAGTGCTAAAAAACAAAAATCCTCTTGGGCCCGCTCTACCGTAATAGTCTCCGTATCGATAGTAGGCATAGTATATCGATCAACAGCTTGTATATAAGGCATAACATTACGATTGTTACTGCGACGAACTCCGTCATAAAAAGAATGAGCACCTGCACCAAATCCTAAATAATCTACATAGTGCCAATACTTTAAATTATGACGACTATAGGAATTATCCTTACTGAAATTAGAAATTTCATATCGTTCAAAACCTAAATCTTTTAACCCAGCCATCATCATGTCATACATAGATTCATCAATGGTTTCACTAGGAATAGAAATAAGGTTCTTATCTACTAAATGATATAAATAAGTCCCTACCTCAACTTGAAGTCCATACGTTGAAATATGATTAATTGGCAAGTCTTTTACAATATCTAAATTATGTTGAATATCCTCTAAGGTTTGTCGTGGCAAACCATAGATTAAATCAATATTAATATCAGTAAAGCCCGCCTCTTTAGCATCGTAAACAGCTTGTTTAGCCTTTTCACCATTATGACTGCGATGCAGCATAGTAAGCGCCTTATCATCAAAGGTTTGAACACCAAAACTAATGCGATTAAAACCAAGATTAACTAACTTAGTTAGATACTGTAAATCTACTTCCCCAGGATTTGATTCAATAGTCATATGACAATCGTCAGTAATAGTAAAAGTACTTTTAATCTTATCTACAATCATCTGTAACTGTTGAATTGATAATTCAGTAGGCGTACCACCACCAAAGTAAATAGTATCAATAGGTCTAGATTTAGACTCTGGGTGTTCTGTAACCCATAAATCTATTTCTTGTACTAATGCATATACATAGGTTTCGTAATAATCTTGTAAATTTTGATAAGCTGGAAAATCACAGTACATACATTTCTGTTTACAAAAAGGGATATGGACATACAGGCCCATATCCCCAAGTGCAGACAGATTCAGAGTATTAGAATCTGTTTTCATTATATTAGTCCTCAACTTTGAGAATAGCCATGAATGCTTCTTGTGGAATCTCTACAGAGCCCACAGACTTCATGCGTTTCTTACCGGCTTTTTGTTTTTCTAGCAATTTACGTTTACGAGAAATATCGCCACCATAACATTTTGCTAAAACGTCCTTACGCCAAGCTTTTACAGTTTCACGAGCTACAATTTTAGTACCTACTGCTGCTTGAATAGGAATTTCAAACATTTGACGAGGAATGAGTTCTTTTAATTTTTCCGCTAGTGCACGACCACGTGTAGCAGCACGGTCTTTGTGTACGATAATGGACAATGCATCTACAGGATCACCATTTAATAGAATATCCATCTTAACCATTGGAGATTGTTTATAACCAATCAATTCATAGTCTAATGATGCATAACCCTTTGTAGCGGATTTTAACTTATCAAAGTAATCGTAAATGATTTCACTTAAAGGTAAGTGATACACAACAGATACACGTGTTTCATCCAAATATTCCATGGATTGATATTCACCGCGTTTATCTTGAGACAATTCCATAATAGTGCCAACAAAATCTTTAGGTACGATTGTAGTAGCCTTTACATAAGGCTCCTCAATGTAGTCGATTTCTGTTGGTGGTGGTAATTTAGCAGGATTGTCCACTTCGAGCATTTCCCCATTTGTCTTGTAAACCTTATAGTTTACAGATGGAGCAGTTGTAATAAGGGATAAGTTATATTCACGTTCCAACCGTTCTTGAATAACATCCATATGTAATAGGCCGAGGAAACCACAACGGAATCCGAAGCCCAATGCCAAAGATGTTTCTGCTTCGTATTCTAAAGCAGCATCATTAAGTTGTAACTTTTCAAGTGCATCCCGAAGATTTTCATAGTCTTTAGAATCTGTTGGATATAAGCCACAATAAACCATAGATACAGCTTTGCGATAGCCAGGTAATGGTTCTGGAGCTGGGTTACTAGCTAATGTTACAGTATCACCAACGTGACAATCAGCTACATTCTTAATGCTAGCCGCAATACAACCTACAGAGCCACATGGTAACTCCTGAACAGGTACAAGATTTGGTGTAAAGATACCAAGTTCTGTTACATCAAAATCCTTTTTATCATGCATCATACGGATTGTATCTTTTGCTTTAATCGTACCTTCTTTTACACGTACATAAGCAATAGCGCCTTTATACGCATCAAAACGGCTATCAAAAATCAAAGCTCTAGTTGGTTCATCAGATTTATCTGGCGGTGCAGGCACCTTATTTACGATAGCTTCCAAAATATCTGGAATGCCAATACCAGATTTAGCAGAACATAAAACTGCTTCTGATGCATCTAAACCAATAATATCCTCAATTTCATGTTTAACTCGATCAGGATCTGCAGAAGGCAAATCAATTTTGTTAATAACAGGAATGATTTCAAGATCATGTTCTAAAGCGAGATACACATTTGCCAACGTTTGTGCCTCTACACCTTGTGCAGCATCTACTACGAGTAATGCGCCTTCACAAGCTGCAAGAGAACGAGATACTTCATAGCTGAAATCCACATGGCCCGGAGTATCAATAAGGTTCAAAGTATACTCTTCACCATCTTGTGCTTTATACAAAATGCGAACAGATTGGGCTTTAATGGTAATGCCCCTTTCCCGTTCTAAATCCATAGAGTCTAGAACTTGGGCTTCCATTTCGCGTTTTTGTAATGTGCCAGTATATTCAATTAATCTATCGGCAATGGTAGATTTACCATGGTCAATATGAGCTATAATACAGAAGTTTCTAATCTTTTTCGTTGACATATTATGTGAACAAGTTCAAAGAACTTGTTTTCTCCTTTCTAACATACGCGATCGATAACAGCACCTCCTAATAATTGAGTGCCATTATAAAAGGCTACGGACTGACCTGGTGTAATAGCCCGTTGTGGTTCTTCGAAGATAACTTCCATCGTATCATCATCTAAGATACGTGCAGTACAAGGTGAAGGGTTCGCAGCATAGCGAATTTTACCTTCTGCTTTTAATTCTTTATGAATTGTATCATCTAAGAAGTTATAGAACTTACAAATCATACGATTTGTAAAGAGTCGTTCATTAGGACCTACGATAACCTCATTGCGTTCACCATTAAAGCCAATAACATATAATGGGTGCTTGTATGCGATACCAAGGCCCTTACGTTGGCCAATAGTGTAGTTAAATAAGCCATTATGCTTACCTAATACTTCACCATCTTCAGTAACGATATTACCAGATTTAGGTTTATCCTTCATTTCTTCTACCACGAGCTTTTGATAGTTCCCGTGAGGTAAGAAACAAATATCTACACTGTCTGGTTTCTTAGCTACTGGCAAATCATATTCAGCAGCTAATTTACGTGTTTCAGTCTTACATTGACCACCTAGTGGGAACATAAGATGACTCAAGATACGTTGGTTCATATTATACATAACATAACTTTGATCTTTTGTAGGATCTACGCCTTTATGTAACTCATATAAACCTGTTTCTTCATTATAATTAACTTGTGCATAGTGACCAGTGACCATATGTGTAGCACCAAGTTCAAGTGCACGATTAAGCATCAAATCAAACTTGATATTTTTGTTACAGAATACACAAGGATTTGGTGTACGACCATAGGCATATTCTTTTACAAAGTAATCTACCACATTATCGTAGAATACATCGCGAGCATCGATAACGTGATGCTCGATACCAAGAAAATCACACATCTTCTTAGCATCTGTTACAGCGAGGGGAACTGAATCATAAGGTGTACCACTCACCCACAGCCACAGGGTAATACCAAAAACTTTATAGCCTTGTTTTAGTAGCATTGCAGCAGTTAAAGAACTGTCTACGCCACCACTCATAGCTACAGCGATAACTTTTTCCATACTTTCTCCTTTTAATGATCTCTTGATCATAAAACTAATCAGGGTGAAAGCCTGACGTGTAAAAAACACTAGTTCGGTGTAAAAGTCCGAGTAGTATTGCTATGAAATTATAGCAACTTATATTATAGCCTAGAACTAGGTATATTGAAAAGATTTGAAACAAAAAGAATCCCTTTCTCAAAGAGAAAGAGATTCTAACTGTTATCTATGTTTTAATATTTCTTCTGCAGCACCTAAAATACCCAGCATGGAGTGTTCAAACACAAGGCCACCTTGCATGAAAATCGTATACGGAGGACGAACAGGACCATCTGCACTTAATTCAATGGAGGAACCTTGTACAAAGGTACCACCAGCCATGATAATTTTATCTTCATAACCAGGCATATCGCCAGGGATTGGATGTACATGAGCATCTACAGGAGAATAGGCTTGCATACCTACACAGAAGTGCTCCATTTCTTCCCCATTTTTTAGATTGATGGCTTGGATCAAGTCATAGCGATCAGCATTTACCTTAGGGAATACATCATAGCCTAACAATTCACCTACCGCAGCCGTATATACAGCCCCTTTAAGTGCTTGCAATACTACGTGAGGTGCCATAAATAAACCTTGGAAGAACAAGCGATAACCAGGAGCATAGGAGCCCATATGATCGCCAAGTCCTGGAGCAGTAAGTTGATAGGCTGCATCTTCTACAAGGTCTTCTCTACCAACAATATAACCGCCAGTTGGCGCCAAACCACCCCCTGCATTTTTAATGAGAGAGCCCGCCATAATATCGGCACCAGCTTCTAATGGTTCTTGTAACTCTGTAAATTCGCCATAGCAATTATCTACAAAACAAATGGTGTTAGGATTTTTAGCTTTTACAGCATCTTCTTCTATTCTTGTTCCATATAATACAGAAG
>URPT01000062.1 GCA_900549845.1 uncultured Veillonella sp.
TTTATCTATATTATAAATATTTCTGAACAGCACATTAAATTATTACATAATTTTATAATCATAAAAATATATGAATTAAAAATTATTACTCCAAAATATATATGTATAAAATATTTATATATCACAAATATTTATAGCAATAATCGTATTTTATAGATTAAGAAAAGCCTAAAAGCGCTTATTTACAAGGGTTGAACAGATACGGATAAAATAAGTCATCAAATATATTAATAGATATAAATCGATTCATATATTAAGAAATTTAATATCTACAAATTTGGTTATCTTTAAAAATACAAAAAAAAGGAAGCAAACTCTGAATTTCAGAACTTACTTCCTTTTATGTTAGAAAATATTATTATAAAATTTTCGACAAGAACAATTTTGTTCGCTCATTTGTTGGAGCATCAAATACCTTTTCAGGAGTATCATCTTCTAAGATTAATCCACCATCAACGAATAATACGCGGTCAGCTACTTCTTTAGCAAAGCCCATTTCATGAGTAACAATAACCATCGTCATCCCTTCTTCTGCGAGAGACTTCATTACATCTAGAACCTCACGAACCATTTCTGGATCGAGTGCAGATGTAGGTTCATCAAATAGCATAACTTTTGGTTTCATCGCTAGGGCACGGGCAATAGCAACACGTTGCTTTTGACCACCAGATAAGGAATCAGGATATGCATTAGCTTTATCTCCTAACCCAACGCGATCAAGTAAAGCTTGTCCGATTTTCTTAGCTTCATCACTAGAAGTTTTACGAACCTTAGTTTGAGCTAATGTTAAATTTTCCATTACAGTCATATGTGGGAAAAGATTAAAGTTTTGGAATACCATCCCTACTTCAGCACGAACTTCATTGAGTTTAGACTTATCAGAAAGATCCATACCATCTACAATTACCTTACCAGATGTAGGCTCTTCTAAGTAGTTCATAGTACGCAATACTGTACTTTTACCAGAACCAGATGGACCAATTATAACGACAACTTGACCTTTTTCTATATGTAAATCAATGCCCTTTAATACTTCATTTTTACCAAAGGATTTATGTACATTTTCTAATTTAATCATTTAATGCTATATTTCCTTTCAAGGTAACCAACTAATTGTGAAATTGTTACTGTCATAATAAGGTAAATAACAGCAACTGTACCCCAGATTTCAAAGGATGCATACGTTTTAGCAATGATTAATTGACCACGACGTGTCAATTCTTCGAAACCAATTACAGAAACCAATGAGGAGTCTTTCAACATAGCAATAAATTCATTACCCAATGGTGGGATAATTGCTTTGAAAGCTTGAGGCATGATGATATAACGCATAGTTTGACCCCAAGTTAAACCAAGAGATCGACCTGCTTCCATTTGACCTTTATCGATAGACTGGATACCAGCACGGAAGATCTCAGACACATATGCACCAGAGTTAATACTACATGCGGTAACAGCTGCAATAAATGGATCAATACGTTGTCCTGTAATCATTGGCAAAGCAAAATAAATCAAGAAGATTTGTACCAATAACGGTGTACCACGAATGATATCTACATAACATTTTGCTAATAATCTAACTACAGTAAATTTAGATAAATTTGCTAAGGCTACTAATAAACCGATAAAGAAACCACAGCCAACAGACATAGCTGTAATTTCTACGGTTACAAGTGCACCTTGTAATAAGAGCGGTAAATTATCCGCAATTAACCCCCAATTAAAACTCATGATCTCTCCTATTATTTAAATTCTACCACTACTGGCATATCAGCAGGTGCATCTACATTAAACCATTTTTTATATAATGTATTAAATTCACCATCAGCCTTCATATCTGCAATTGCTTTATTGATTTGTTCTTGTAAATCTTTATTATCTTTATTAATTGCTAAGCCCAAATATTCTTTTGTATTTGGATATGCCATAAATTTAATATGTTGATCTGGATGTTTAGTACTGTAATATTGAGCCACTGGCAAATCAATAACAGTTGCATCAGCACCACCATTTTGTAATTCTAACAAAGCTTCATTACTATGGTCAAACTCTTTTACAGTAGTACCTTCGATTTTATGGGCTAAATCTGCACCAGTAGTACCTAGTTGAGCAGCAATTTTCTTGCCTTTAAGATCGTCAAGAGATGTGATATTTGCGCCATCTTTATATACTACAGCAAGGGCATTTTCATAATATGGAGAAGAGAATAATACCTTTTCACTTCTAGCTTTGGTAATCGTCATACCAGATGCAGCTACATCAATATCATGTGTGTTCAAAGCTGGAATCAAAGCATCAAAAGCAACATTCTTAAGCTCTACATCTTTATTGATACGTTTACCAATGGCACGAATTAAATCAATATCAAAGCCTGTGTAGTCTTGAGTTTTTTCATCTTTAAATTCAAATGGTACAAATGTGGCATTAGTACCAACAATGAGTTTATTAGAAGTTGTTTGTGTAGAAGATCCACAACCGCCAATTACAGTACCGGCCATTACTAACATACAACCACCAATGATTAATTTTTTTAACTTCCTATTTAACATCGAATCATCCTCATTTACTAAACTAACTATTTTTATTCCACTAGTATACCACTTAGTATAATTATGTCAATAATTTTGTATAGAATCATCCTAAATATCAATTAATCACTATATTTATATTTTATTTTTATACACTGATTGTATATTTATAACAATAATGTATAAAAACTTTCCCATAAGAATCGGTATTTTCACCATTTTTAAATATACAGATGTATAAAAAGAAAAAAGCACATGAGAAAAGCCTCATGTGCCCGCATACGGCTGACCTGGTCTTTGCCCCCACACTCGCCTGCTGGAGGGTTCGCTCATAAGTCCGAGACTCCCCACTACTACCCCTCTCGGTTTTACCGGCAGGACTTACACCTAAGCCGCACCATGCTCACAACCTCTTGGGTTGCTTATGTGGATCGTTTCGCCTGCGACTGGCATCGACTTTCAACCACAGACCCGTATAGACGTATTATAAAGAATAACAGTATACATGTCTAGATTTATAATTATATATACATTCTTAAAATTAATAAGACGTACCTATTAAATTATATTTCCGAACATAGCATCGTTCAGTTCTCATTGAAATGAGAATAAATTTTGCAACCCCTATTTGTTGATGTATAGAAAATTGGAATAGAAAACCTAAAATATTCTTCATATTATTTTAATATTTATAAAATTAGTTTTTCTAGGTACTATATTTAGTACATTCCTAAAATGTCAATTATTTTTAGTATGCCAAATATGAATACAACATGTATAATAGAACATACGTATCATACACAAAATATTATTTATGGTGTATAATTTGTATACTATTAAATAAGAACGGCCTAAAGTTGTACGATATGAACATAAGTACGAGGGGTTGTACCATATGTTCTACATGTTAGTTAAAGGGGTTTATTATGTTTATGTTATCATTAATGCAACCATCTGGGTTGTACGAACTGGAGAAGGACAGTTTAGAAGCCATTAGCGCTCAGCTCTTGCAGATGATACAAATGAAAAGCTATCATCTGTACACTCATTCTATCCAAGTTTCAAACTATGCAGTTAGTATTGCTGCTAAAATGGGTTTACCGTTAAATGAAATTGAACAAATTCGCCATGCAGCATTACTTCATGACGTAGGACTATTAATGGTACCTAATGCATTAATCCAAAAATCTCCATATCTTAATAAACAAGAAATGTCCAAGTATAAGCAACATGCTGCAAGTGGTGCGAATATGATCGAAAACTACCCTTGCTGCCAACAAATCTTGCCTTATATTCGTTACCACCATGAAAAATGGGATGGTTCTGGTTACCCTAAACATTTGCGTGGTGCTAACATCCCATTAGGAGCTAGAATCATTGCTGTTGCAGATTATTACGATACAACAGTTAATCCTTCTACAGAATTTTGGGCAAAAACTAAAGCTAAAGCTAAAGAAGAACTCTTTAGTGCATCTGGCTCCCTTTTCGATCCAGATGTAGTAAAAGCATTTATCGATGTTCTTGGTTAGTCTCATGATTAAGCGTTCACCATAAGGTGAACGCTTTTTTATATACTTAAAAACTACCGCTAGCTAATGTTAAAGCATCAATTTTACTAGGTTTATATGCTCTAATGACCTTTGCGACGGCTTCAATCGTAGCCCCTGTAGTATATATATCATCTACGATAAGTATTGTCTTATCCTTTAATTCAATATCTTTATAGTTAGCGCCAATGACAAAGGCCTCCTCAATATTTTGATGTCGTTCCTTATTCGTTAACGCCCACATATCATTAGAAGTATCAAATTTGTATAAACAGTCTAACCAAGCAAAATGTTTATTATCTATATTTTGTAAAGATTTAGCCCACTTGGTAAAAAATAAATCAACTTGGTTATATCCTCTCTTAGCTTTTTTCCTTTCGCTAGACGGAACAGGAATAATATAATCATAAATAACAGAGCACTTGCTATTAACAATATGAAACTCATCATATTTCATGTAAAAGTTGTACGATGCTAAAAAAGGAGCAGCCCCTTTGGACTGCTCCTTTTTTTCATTAAATTTTACATCGTATATCATAGACTTTAAACCACCACGATAATCCGCCAACACACATACATCATCTACATAATGCAAAAATTTTTGTGGCACGTGACGGATATGTAATAGATCTTTAAAACAAGTTTCACACCAATCCCCTTGCGTTGCTACAGAAGTCCCACAGTGAGGACATACAGGTGGAAATAGGAAATCCCAAAGACTCATTACGAATCACATCTCCCTTGTAGTCGTTCTTTAAACAATGTATATCGTTCATCACCGTTTACAGTACGTACAGCACGTTCTATAGCGCTCGTTGTACCAACGATAATTACCTTCCGTTTAGCTCGTGTAACAGCAGTGTACAACAAATTACGTTGCAACATACCACCATAACGTGGAACAAATGGAATGATAACCACACCATACTCGCTACCTTGGCTCTTATGAACCGTAATAGCATAAGCTGGCATAATCATATGTGCTTCGTCGATAGGTAGACGAACCTCTTTATGGATAAATCGGATGCAAATGTCTGTTCGTGTAATGGCATAAATTACACCAATTTCACCATTGAAGACTTCTAACTCATAATCATTGAGGATTTGGATAACTTTATCCCCTACACGGTATGTAATACCATTAACGCGTGCTTCCCCTTTTAAACTATCTGGAGGATTAACTGCTTGTTGTACATACTGAGAAATGAGTGTACTTCCAGCTTCACCACGTCTCATAGGAGAAATAATTTGAATATCTAACTCATCCTCAATATGCTCCTGTTCTCGCTTATATACATCTATGATAGCTTTCATCATCATATCGTAAGACTTAACAGGTATAAAGGAAAACTCTTCACTTAGACTATCAAGTTTTGGCATTTCACCACGGTTAATAGCATAGGCGCTTTCTACAATAGTATTACCAGAACTTTGTCGATAAATCTGATTAAGTCGCGTATAAGGCACACAGTCACTATCGAGCAAATCTTTTAATACAAAGCCTGCTCCAATAGGCGGTAATTGATCTACGTCACCTACGATAATAACATGAGCTTCCTTTGGAATAGCTGCCATTAACGAATAGAATAAACGTACATTGAGCATAGATGCTTCATCAATGATGATAACATCAATATCTAATGGATCATCTTCATTCTTAGTAAAGTCGTAAGAGTCACTTCCCTGTACGGGTACCAACAAACGATGTATCGTTGTTGCTTCAAACTCAGTAGCCTCAGTAAGTCGTTTAGCAGCACGTCCCGTTGGAGCACAAAGAATAATTCGCCCTAATCCACCAAGTTGAAATCCTTTTACCAAAGCTTTAATAATGGTTGTTTTACCAGTACCAGGACCACCAGTTATTAGGGAAAGCTTTTCAAAGAAAGATAGCTGTATAGCCTCTTTTTGGGCCTCCCCAAATGTAATATGATTATCAACTTCAAACTTTTCTATAAAGCTAGGAATATCAAGAGATATCGGATCTGCTTCTAATAAGAAGTCTTTTGTATAATGAACGCTTTCTACTTCAGACACATACATTTCTGGAGGGTAAATATATAGGATATCTTCATAATATGTACTATATAACGCACCTTGCTCCAAGAGGCTTTCAATAAAGTTAGCAATATCATCTACATCAGTTTGTAATAAATCGTCTAAACGACCGATAAGTTGATCTACAGGCAAACATGTATGCCCTTGATTATCTAAACTGCGTAAAATCCATTCTAAACCAGCCTCTAAACGGCGAAAGTCACTGCCAGTAATACCTAAATGTTCCGCCAGTGTATCAGCCGTACCAAAGAGCATATCTGGTGCTACACGTAACAAAGTATAAGGATTATCTTCAATAACAGCCACAGACTGAACACCGTAATAAGTGTATACAGTTCGACTCCATTTAGACGAAATATGGTGACTTTCAAAAAAGTGATTTAAATCGGATAAAATACCTTCACCAAGTAACGTATTAAATAGTTCATCCTTAACACTTTTTCGAATACCAGGAACATCCTTAATTTCTTCAGGACGTTCCTCTCGTAAAATTTCTAATATACGAATACCAAAATAATCAAGTACCTTTTCTACGGACTTTTCACCAAAACCTTTAATCCCTAAGTTCATTAAGTAGGTCTTTGCAGCACCCATATTGTCAGGTTTTAACTTCTCTACACTAGTAGCATCAAATTGTCGACCATATTTTTCATGTTCTACATAACGGCCGCGAACTTCGATATCTTCCCCCTCTTTAGGAGACTCAAATTTACCAGTACAAGTAATGTATTCCTCATTATAATCCTTAAGGACAAACACGCAATATGTACGTTGTGTATTCTCATATATAGTTCGGTATACAAATCCTCGTATGGCGTCCATTATTTCTCCGTATTAGGTAAGGCTTCAATAATTTCTTGTACTGCATCGGTAATGCTGCCTTCATTACCGATTTTAATATGTGCCACTTCTTCGTATAAAGGGTATCGTTCTTCATATACATTAAAGATATACTCAATGCTTTCTTTAACAAGTGGGCGAATTTCAAGATCCAAATCATCTAGGATATGATTTACATCGCGATTAACAAATACAACAAGACCATTATTACGCATTAACTTTACTGTTTTGTCATAGGTAACGGTACCACCACCGGTAGCAATAACAGATGGCTTATTATGAATTAATTCTTTAATTGTACTGTATTCATACTCGCTGAAAGCATCTTTACCATCATAAATATAAATATTTTGTACAGATTTCCCTACTTTATCTTGAATTGTTTGATCTAAGTCGTAAAAGTCTCGGCCCAATTCCTTGGCTAACATTTTACCAACTGTAGTCTTACCAGCTCCTGGCATACCGATGAGAAAAATATGCTTATGCATATGCTCTTTTAAAAACTCATTGCTCATAGAAACAACAGTCTTTATATAATTTTCAACATACGGTGATAACGTTTTATCTTTGCAATTTGCAGTATGCAATGCAACAATACTTTCATCACGCGCTTCATCTACTAAGGGTAAATGATGTTCATCTTTATATTTACCAATTTCTTTGATTAAAGATAGTCTTTTTTCAAATTCAGCGACTAATACAGCATCAATGCTATCTATTTGTTTACGAGCTTCTTTAATATCCATGAGAACCCCCTTATTATGCATTAGCCAAAATAGCTAAAGCCTGTTCTTCATCCACCTTCATTTGATCAATAAGATCTTGTAAGTTATTAAATTTAACTTCGCCTCTAATATAGGAAATAAATTGTACAAGAACTGTTTTTCCATATATATCTTGGTCAAAGTTAAACAGATGTACTTCGCATCTATGGTACTGATTTTTAAAGGTAGGATTATCCCCAATATTACCTACCCCATCATACCAAATGCCATCAATACACACGCGATTAGCATACACTCCATCTGGAGGTGTAGCCATTTCATTAGGAAGTAATAAATTTAATGTAGGAAACCCTAATGTACGTCCTCGTTGATCACCTTTAATAACAGTCCCTTTAAATTGAAATGGTCTTCCTAGCCAATGAGTAGCATCTTCTAAACGCCCTTCTCGAATCGCTTTTCTGATTTCAGTACTTGAAATAGGTGTACTAAGACCATCACAAGGCAATAAAGGCTGTACTAGGACTTGTATATGTTTATCAGCCAATGCTTGTTTCATATATGTAGGATTACCTAATCCTTTTGCACCGAATGTAAAATTCTCACCTATTACGATGGCTTGAACATTCATATCCGTACAAAGAGCATCTAAAAATTCATCAGCACTTATTTGAAGTAGTTCTTCATTCATAGGTAATCGCAAAATATAATCTACATTCAAATCATCAAGAACGGTATCCAATAACCCTCTTTGGAACACGTTCTGGATGTAGAATTGTCAACGGATGATGTTCAAAGGTAATGATAATGCTAACACCATTAACTGATGCAGCTTCTTCAACAGCCTTCCGTATAACTCGTTGATGACCTCGATGAATGCCATCAAAGGTACCTAGGGCATATACTTTTGTATCTTTGATTTGACGTAGTTCATCAAACGAATGTAATTGCTTCATACTTATCCTTCAATAAAAATATTTTTTTCCACCTTTAATGTGTGGTTTGTTCGTTTCATAATACCAATGAATCCATGAGGACCATAGGCTCTATAATAATGATCTGGTTTGGTATAGGTAAATTCACTATCAATAGATAATTGTTTACCTTGAACCATCATCTTTAATTGTACACTATTTACCGTTACTTTTGAAAGATGTGAAACTGCTGTATCCGTTGGTAACAATAGGCTTTCACCATGAAGCATCAACTCTTCAGCCATTTTAGCAGAATCAATATCAAATGGTCCTACTTGAGTACGTG
>URPT01000063.1 GCA_900549845.1 uncultured Veillonella sp.
TTGGATAGAGCAACGGCCTTCTAAGCCGTGGGTCGGGGGTTCGAATCCCTCCTGGATCACCAAAGAAAAAAGCGGATAGCTCGTAATGAGCTATCCGCTTTTTTGCTATATACATTGGTCTAAAAGACAGTAAAAATTATATGTGTTATAATAGTGAAAATGAAAAATAGATGAAAAGTGTTGTGGGCCTGTTAGGGGACGTATTGTGATAAATATAAAGAAGATTTTTAAAGATATAAAGTTGCAAAAATATAAATCTGGGGGAAGTGCTTATGCTGATCCTGTACGCAATATTTTTGTTCAGTGTACACCAGAGGAGGAAATAAGACAAAAAACAATTCTGTTTTTACAACGAGATTTGGGTGTGCCTATTGAAAGAATTAGTGTTGAAGAATCTATGGCGCATGTGAAAAGAGGAAAACGGGGAAGAGCAGATATAGTTGTTTACAGGGATGATAAGAAAAAAGATGCACTTTTAGTAATTGAATGTAAGGCGCCTGAGGTGGATGTATCTTGTTATATAGTACGTGAGCAGGCAGAAGGATATCTTAAAATTCTTGATGCTGATTATTATATGTTGATTAATGGGCATCAGATTATAATGTACAAATATAATTCTGGACTTGCTATAGAAATTGAAGGTATTCCTTCTTATAGGGAGCTTTTAAATGATAAAGTGGAGTATGCTCAAGCATTACCGATAAAATCATATAGTTATCATGATATTTTATCAAAGGACCTTCAACGTGCATTTCAAAAAGAAAATTATTTAGGTGATTCTACACATCATGATATAAAATTATTTGCGCTTAATTTCTTAAATTTAATTTTACTAAAAACTTCTATTAATCATGATGATTTAATTGGGATAGGTGTGTCAGAGGATTTTGGTGTAAAAAGAACTAGGTTTGGAAATAGTGCTGGTTATAACTATCAAGAGTTGACCCGTTTGTTTATTGCTAAAGACAATAAGAATAGAGACTTAATTTGGGGACTTAGTATGATTGGTTATTATAATACACAGTTAAATGTATCAATTACGAACAAGAAAAATAGACATCACTCTTTACAATTAGATTTGGATAAATTTTGTGAGTATAATCCCGTTACTAATATGGTAACTGTTACACATAATGGAGCACTATCATTTGGTAGAGGTGGATCTATGAAACGTCAAGTTGTTATAGATTATGTAAAGGATAAAGCACCAGATTTAATTAGAGAAAATACAGTATATCTTGGCTGTATAGATAATTCTAGGTTGTTAGAATGGGAGCATTCGGACGTACAAAATCTTATAAAAAACTTACTTCGATATGGAATACTTCGTGATGAAGTGCGTGCAAAATATAAAAGGAAGTAATATATATAAGGATTTAATTGTTAAGACTGGAATAATAACTTTAGGAGATAACCTATTATGAAGTATATAGAAGAGATTTTTGATAAGATAGAACTTGAGAAATTTCAACGCGATGGAGATTGTATATATGATCCAATACGTTGTTTTTTATTAGCTGCAACACCAGAGGAGCTTGTTCGGCAAAAAACAATTAAATTTTTGCAAAATAATTTAGGCGTACCTGTAAGTCAGATTTTTGTTGAAGAGTCCATGGCACATACTAAAAAAGGTGCTCGTGGAAGAGCAGATATTGTTATCTATCGTGATGATGAGTGCACAGATGTACTAATGATTATAGAATGTAAGGCACCTCATATTAACGTGCTAGGTGATGAAGTGTTTAATCAGGCTTGCGGATATAGAGAAATACTTAATGCTGATTATATTATGCTGGTTAATGGTATAGAGGCCATTATATATTATTATAATGATGGGGCATATCATGAAGTTAAGGATATTCCTTTATTAGAGGAGCTGTTAAGGAAAGAAGTTTCTTTTGTCGAGCCAGAACCCTTTGAGCCATATAAATATGAAGAACTTATGTCTGATGAGTATCAAGAAGCCTTTGCTGAAAACTGTGATATTAGCGAATATACTCCTAAATATATAAAAGGTGTTGCTCTTAATTTAATCAATCTAATTATTTATAAAGATATTAAAAAGCGGGAGTTTTTAGAAGAAATAGGCGTTTCCGAAGATTGCTATGTAAGTATGCCACACTTTGGTAATAGTGGAGGAGGTAACTATCAAACTTTGTCTCACTTGTTTATAGCAAAAGATTACCGCGATAGAGACCAAGTTCTAGGTATCAGTATATGTGCTACAGCACATACAGAAAATGATCCGCATTGGGGAAATCGTACTGGTACTACACAACTAAATGTATCTATAACAAATCAAGAAGCTAGACATCATTCTCTTCAATTAAACTTAGATAGGTGCTGTCGATATAATCCGCTTACTAATATAGTAGATATTACACATAACGGTTCTTTAACAAGTGGTAAAGGGGGCGCAGCTAAAAGAGCAGATGTTATTGCATATATTAAGGACCGTGCGCCTGAGCTTGTCCATAATGATGAAATATATCTTGGTCGTTTAAATAACTCTCGCTTGTTAGAGTGGAACGACCCTAATGTACAATCCTTTATAAGAAATTTATTACGCTATGCTGTCCTTAGAGATGGATTTAGATCAGAATATAAAAAATCAAAGTAATATTGTTAATAAAAAGACCATTCATCGAATGGTCTTTTGTTTTTTATATAAATAATTCAAAAGTTCAAAATTGATTACTCACTATAAACCCAGTATTTATCTGTGTTTTTGCCATATAAACCAAATTAGTCAAAATAAAAGTCAAAAAAAGTCAAAAATTTTTAATTTAACCTATTGACTTTTTGACTTAATCAGATTATTATAATGACATAAGGTTGAAGAAACCTAGAAATAAAGCAAGAAATTAAACAGACTTAAAAAGTCAAACTGATATACTTGTAGTTAAAAAAAGTGAGGTAATATATATGAACAACAACTTCAATAACTTTGGTAGCGATTTCGGTAGCATGAACGACTTGTTCAATCAATTGATGGGTAACATGGGTGGTTATTCCACAGAAAACCGTCGTTATAAAATTAATGGTCGCGAAGTAACTCCGGAAGAATTCGCTTATTATCGTCAAACTGGTCGTTTGCCTTCTAACGAAGAAATGCAAGCTGCTCAAGCTGCACAACAAGGTAAAATGAAACAAGATGGCATCCTTGCTAAGTTAGGTACAAACTTAACGCAACAAGCTCGTGATGGTAAACTCGATCCAGTAATTGGTCGTAATAAAGAAATCCAAGAAACAGCAGAAATCCTTGCACGTCGTACTAAAAACAATCCTGTACTCGTAGGTGATGCTGGTGTTGGTAAAACAGCAGTCGTAGAAGGCTTGGCACAAGCTATCGTTAATGGCGATGTTCCAGCAGCTATTAAAAATAAAGAAATTATTTCCATTGATATTTCCGGTTTGGAAGCTGGTACTCAATATCGTGGTTCCTTCGAAGAAAATATCCAAAACCTTATTAAAGAAGTTAAGGCAGCTGGCAATATTATCTTGTTCTTCGATGAAATCCACCAAATCTTGGGCGCTGGTTCCACAGGTGATGGTCAAGGCTCCAAAGGCTTAGCAGATATCTTGAAACCTGCTTTGTCCCGTGGCGAAATGACTGTAATCGGTGCTACAACACAAGATGAATACCGTAACACAATCATGAAAAACGCAGCACTTGCTCGTCGTTTTAATGAAGTTAAGGTAAATGCACCATCTGCAGAAGATACTTTCAAAATCTTACAAGGCATTCGTCCATTGTACGAAGCGCATCATAACATTGAATTGCCAGATGCAGTGTTGAAAGCAGCTGTAGATTATTCCGTACAATACATTCCTCAACGTAGCTTGCCAGATAAAGCCATCGACTTGATCGATGTAACAGCAGCTCACTTGGCTTCCCAACATCCTGTAACTGATATTAAAACATTAGAAGCAGACATTGCAGAAGCTAAAGCTAAACAAGAAGAGTTTGCTCAAAATGAAGATTATGAATCCGCTATTAATGAAAAAATGCGTATTCAAAAATTACAAGAAGAAATCGATAACCACACTGAAAACCAAAAGGTTGTGGCTCAAGTTAACGATGTAGCTGAAGCTGTTGAAAGAATGACTGGTATCCCTGTATCCCAAATGGGTGCATCCGATATCGAACGCTTGAAAGATATGAAATCTCGTTTAGAAGCTCATGTAATTGGCCAAGATAAAGCCGTAGAAGCTGTATCTAAAGCTATCCGTCGTAACCGTGCAGGCTTTGACGAAGGTAACCGTCCAATCGGTAGCTTCTTATTCGTAGGTCCTACTGGTGTTGGTAAAACAGAATTGGCTAAACAATTAGCACTCGATATGTTTGGTAACAAAGATGCTATCATTCGCTTGGATATGTCCGAATACAGTGATCGCACAGCTGTTTCTAAATTGATTGGTGCTACAGCTGGTTATGTTGGTTACGAAGATAACTCCAACACATTAACTGAACGCGTTCGTCGTAATCCTTACTCCATCGTATTGTTCGACGAAATCGAAAAAGCTGATCCTCAAGTTATTACATTACTTCTTCAAGTATTGGATGATGGCCGCTTAACAGATGGTCAAGGTAACACAGTAAACTTCAAAAATACAGTTATCATTGCTACATCTAACGCAGGCTTTGGTTATGGTCAAAATAATGACGATGAAAACAAAGTAGATGTAATGGAACGTATCGCTCCATTCTTCCGTCCAGAATTCTTGAACCGTTTCAATGCAGTAATTGAGTTCAACCAATTAAGCAAAGATGACTTGAAGAAAATCGTAGACTTGATGCTTGATCAAGTTAACAAAACTTTGGCTAAAAAAGACATCACTCTTGATGTATCTGATGCAGCTAAAGAATTATTGATGGAACAAGGTTACGATAAAACTATGGGCGCTCGTCCATTACGTCGTGTTATCGAATCTGAAATCCGCGATAATGTAACTGACTTCTACTTGGATCACATCGATGCAAAACACTTGTTGGCTGATGTTGTAGATGGTCACATTGTTATCAGTGAGAAAGACGCTGATAAAGATACTGATAAAAAATCTGATGATACATCCAGTGATGAAAAATCTGCAGACGACAGCAAACAAGCTGATGATGCTGCATCCAAGGATAATAAATAATCGATAGGCTATCGATACTAACTAATGAATCCCTTACAACTCTCTCCATACACAAACTAATGATAGACCTATTGATACTGAGAGCACCCCACATAATGTGGGGTGCTTTTTTGTGTCTTACTATGCGTTTTAATATGCCTTTTAATATGTGTATTAATAAAGAAATTTTGTATACATGACAAAAATCATTGCTAATATATCGATTTATTTAGTATAATCATATCTATAAATTCAATATTCTATAGAATTTAAAAAAGAGATGAAGAAAGGGAGGAGATTATTGATGTCACATTATGTAGATCTAAATAGTGATTTAGGTGAAAGTTTTGGCAACTACACATTAGGCATGGATAGTGAAGTGTTAAATCACGTCACAAGTGCTAATGTTGCCTGTGGATGGCATGCTGGGGATCCTCTCATTATGGATGCTACAGTTCACATGTGCAAGGAAAAGGGCGTAGCCGTAGGGGCTCATCCTGGGTATCCTGATTTAATGGGCTTTGGTCGTCGAGCAATGGCCGTAAATCCAGCAGAGGCTAAAGCATATATGATATATCAAGTTGGTGCACTACAAGCCTTCTGTGATAGCTATGGCGTTACATTGCAACATATGAAATTACATGGTGCTTTTTATAACACCGCATGTGTAACTCCTGCATTGGCAGATGCTGTATTAGATGGCTTACAAGCGGTAAACCCTAATATTGCAGCTATGGTGTTGAGCGGTAGCTATATTGCAAAAGAAGCAGAGCGTCGAGGGATTCCTGTAATTCAGGAGGTATTTGCTGATCGTGGTTATACTGATGAAGGTACATTGGTACCTCGTACAGAACCTGGGGCTTTTATAAAAGACCCTCAAGAGGCTCTTGAACGAGTTCTTATGATGGTTACAGAAGGCAAGGTTGTCACTAATACAGGTAATACTATTGATATTGTAGCCGATTCCGTATGCGTACACGGCGATAACCCAGAAGCGATAGCTTTCACAAATTATATCCGTGAAGGCCTTACAAAAGCGGGCGTTACAGTGGCTAATTTTCAAAACCGTAAATAGTAAAACGGCCATTAGAAAATAAGCAATACATAGCAAATACGTAATAAATAGTAATTATGTAGTAAATAGTAAATAGTAAATATGTAGTAAATAGTAAGTACATAATAGATCGTTAATAAATTATTGTGTGGAGGTTTTTATGAAACCAATTTCAGGTAAAGCAAGTTTATCTGTCCTCTTGGGGGCAGCTTTCTTGATGGCCACGTCCTCTATTGGGCCGGGCTTTATGTTACAAACGGCGGCATTTACAAATGATTTAAAAGCAGATTTTGCGTTTGCCATCATTGTGTCTGTTATTTTTTCAATTATTGCACAGCTTAATGTGTGGACAATCATTGGCATATCTAAAATGCGTGGTCAAGATATTGCGAATAAAGTATTGCCAGGACTTGGCTATTTCGTAGCATTCTTGATTTCTCTTGGGGGCCTTGCGTTCAATATCGGCAACATTGGGGGCGCGTCTATGGGCCTAAATATTGTATTTGGTATTGATACAACGACTGCAGCGGCTATTAGTGGTATCCTTGGTATTCTATTGTTCGCCTCTCCAAAAATGGGTGGTGTACTAGACAACACAGCTAAAATTCTTGGTACGGTTATGCTAGTATTGATTGGCTATGTAGCATTCTCTACAAATCCGCCAGTGGCTGAAGCGGTTACTCATGCGGTGGCACCAACGCATTATCCATGGCTCGCTACCATTACCCTTATCGGTGGTACCGTAGGTGGTTACATTACATTCTCTGGCGGTCACCGCCTCATTGACGCGGGCATCACTGGTCAAGAACATTTGAAAGATGTACGTCGTGCAGCCTTCATGGGTATGTCCGTAGATGCAGTGGTTCGTATCTTGTTATTCTTAGCGGTTCTTGGCGTTGTGTCTATGGGCTATGCACTAGACCCTAAAGATCCAGCTGGTTCTGCATTCCTTCTTGGTGCTGGTGAAATCGGTCATAAATTATTCGGTATCGTCTTCTTCTGTGCAGCCTTAACATCTGTAGTAGGTGCAGCGTACACATCTGTGTCCTTCTTAAAAACATTGTTCAAAGTAGTAGAACGCAATGAAAAATTGACTATTATGACATTCATCTTCGTTTCTACATGTATTTTGATCTTTATTGGTAAACCAGCATCCTTGTTGATTTTGGCTGGCTCCGTAAACGGCTTAATCTTGCCGATTACATTGGCAGTAATGCTCTTTGCTACTCATAAATCTGCAATCGTAGGAGACTACAAACATAATAAACTGTTATACTATACAGGATGGATTGTAGTACTTGTAACAGCTTACATCGGTGTTACATCCTTACAAGGCATTGCTAAATTACTTGGTTAATTTGATAGTTATGAAAGTACCATTATTTTCGTTTGAAGGTAATGGTTCTTTCTGGTTTTAGGAAGGAGATACCTATGAAACCTATAATTTCACCTGTAGGGGATTGCGCTATCTCTATTGATTTTGGTCAAGTCATCAATCCAAAGATTAATCGACATATTCGTCAAACGATAGAGCGAATTCAAGAGCTGAATCTAGAGGGCATTATTGAATTAGTTCCTACCTATTGTGCATTGCTTTTGCAATATGATGCTATGATATACTCCTATGCAGAATTGTGTAACATCATTGAGCCTACATTGGAGCAGACTGTAACAGATAATGCTAATGAACTTGTTACCGTCGTGGAAATTCCTACCGTGTACGGTGGTGAGTTTGGTCCAGACCTTGGTTTTGTAGCCTCTCATAATAATCTAACTGAAGATGAGGTTGTAGCCATTCATAGTGGTACTGATTACTTGGTATATATGCTTGGCTTCATTCCTGGTTTTACCTATTTGGGCGGCATGGATCCACGCATTGCAACGCCTCGTTTGTCCTCACCAAGAACATTGATACCTGCAGGCTCTGTAGGCATTGCAGGGGAACAAACTGGCACATATCCATCTGACTCTCCAGGGGGCTGGCAAATCATTGGCCGTACACCGGTAACCATGTATGACATGTCTAAGAAACAAGCGGCGCTATTGAGTGCTGGCGACTATGTGCGCTATGTGCCGATAGGTGAAGCGGAATATAATCGCATTAAAGCATTGGGGGCGGACTATGCGCCATCCATGTATGAAGTAGAGGTAGGTGAGTTGCGTGGCTATTAATGAGTTTAATAAATTATCTATCTACGTAAATGCACCTGGCATGTACACCACCATTCAAGATAAAGGTCGCGTTGGGTTCCAACAATATGGTATGCCTGTAGCAGGTCCTATGGATAGTGAAAGCTATCTCTTGGGGCAAGCACTGGTAGGTAATGTAGAAACGGCAGGTGCCTTAGAATGCACATTGCTGGCGCCTACACTCACCGTGAAAGGCACATGTATCGTTGCTTTCACAGGAGCCGACATGGAACCAACCATCAATAGTGTGCGAGTACCGAGATATATTCCATTTGTATGTCACGACGGCGATGTCATTTCCGGCGGTTTTAGCCAATGTGGCGTGCGCATGTACATTTCTTTCTCTGGAGGTATCGACGTGCCAAGCATCAACGGCAGCGTATCGACCCATACAAAGGCGAAAATTGGGGGCCTTGAGGGTCGACCACTACAAAAGGGCGATGAACTTGGCATCAAAGCGTTCACCAGAGATGAAGTGCATGTCTGCGATTACCGTGGTGAAGGGCATACTCTATTCAATACCGCCTTATATAA
>URPT01000064.1 GCA_900549845.1 uncultured Veillonella sp.
TCCTCTTGTAGCAGGACTAGCAGATGTACTCAATAAGGCAGGCATTCCTGTATTTGGCCCATCTAAAGCAGCTGCTCAACTAGAGGGATCAAAGGTATTTGCCAAAGACCTTATGAAAAAATATAACATACCGACTGCTGCGTATGGTGTGTTCCACAATGTGGATGAAGCAAAAGAATTTATCGCTCAAACAGGTGCTCCTATCGTAGTGAAAGCTGACGGCTTGGCGGCTGGTAAGGGCGTTGTAGTAGCAATGACTGTGGAAGAAGCGAATGCAGCTGTAGAAGACATGCTTAGGGGTAATCGCTTTGGTGATGCAGGCAGCACTGTTGTTATCGAAGAATTTATGGACGGTGAAGAGGCTAGCTTACTAGCCTTTGTAGATGGCAAGACTGTGGTGCCTATGATTGCTTCCCAAGATCATAAACGCATCTTTGATGGTGATAAAGGGCCTAATACTGGCGGTATGGGCACCTATGCACCGGCACCAGTGCTTACTGATGCATTGCGTGATGAAGCGATGAAAACAATCTTACAACCTATGGTGGCGGCCATGCAAAAAGAGGGCATGCCTTATGTAGGTTGCCTCTATGCAGGTCTTATGATTACGTCTCAAGGTCCTAAGGTTGTAGAGTTTAATGCACGCTTTGGCGATCCAGAAACACAAGTTGTATTGCCATTACTTGATAGTGATTTAGGTCAAATCATGATGGCTTGTGCCACAGGCAATTTGACAGCTGATATGGTGAAATGGAAAGACTCCTCGGCAGCTTGTGTCATTCTTGCTTCTAAAGGATATCCTGAAACATCTTCCAAGGGTGATGTGATTCATGGTGATATTAAACAACATGATACAACTATCGTATTCCACTCTGGTACAAAACTTGTTGGGGAAGAGTATGTCACAAATGGCGGTCGCGTGCTTGGCGTTGTAGGCCTTGGTAAAGACCTTAGAACTGCACTCGATAGAGCTTATGGACGTATAGAACACATCGATTTTGAGGGCATGCAATATCGTACAGATATTGGAGCGAAAGCTTTCAAATAAACCAAAGGTGTTTTAAATCATGTAAACATGTATTTAAATAGTACAATAGCATTTTAAAATATAAAAACCTCTACATTTATGCATAGTGCATGTGGTGTAGAGGTTTTTATTTTCTACCTTTTAATGGGTACCTATGTTATAATAATGTAGACATGAAGAGGGCCCACCGACGTGTGATGGCGTTAGGCTCATCTCGAAATTTTGAAACCTATTGATGGCGCCTAATGTGTAGAAGTACATCTCCTACATATTAGGTGTTTTTACTATAGTCTATTTTTCGTATAGCGACATACAACTATGAAATATAACAAAGAACCGTTAAAACTGAATAGTCCGGTATCATTTTGGATGAATTTCCCCGATGAAGAACGCGTATTTTGGGTGGATCGCCAAAGTGACCGCATCGTTGTGGGCGCTAAACGTCTAGCGACGGTTAAAGATGATGACGATCGCCATAATTATGCGTATGTATTTTATGGGGATACTTTTTTTGATACTGTAAAAGACCCTAAATGGTCTAATATGGGCCATGAAATGATTGCTTTTACCCATTATTACATCGTAGAAAATGGAGAGTCCTTCTATCTACATGCTGGTGAAAGTGTACCCATTGAGAATTATGAGGTGCCTCGAGTTCATCACAACTACAAGGAAACCAGTGATGATAAGGCGGATTGGAACCGATTAATGAATGCTATTGCTGATGGCATAAGCAGCGGTGAAATGACTAAGGTCGTCTCCTCTCGTGAGGTAGAATTTACTAGCGAAACACCATACAATGTGGCAAGCATTTTGGCTAATTTAGTCGATAATAATCCGAATTGCTTTATCTTTGGCTATGAAAAGGATGGGCGTACCTTTGTAGGGGCATCGCCAGAAATTTTAGTGCGTCATCGTGGTAGTGAAATATTAAGCTATGCCTTAGCTGGTACTGCGCCAAAGGATGGTCCTAATGCGTGGACTAAGGAACAATTACTAAGTAATACAAAAAATATCGTTGAGCATAATATTGTTCGCGACCGTATCGTGAATACGATGAAACAAATTACTCTAGATGTTACGGTGGGGGAAACAGGCATTATGGAGTTATCTCATCTCTATCATTTGCGCACCATAATTATTGCAAAGGATAGTACAAAATCTCTTGTAGAGTGGGCTAAAATCCTACATCCTACACCAGCTCTTGGAGGTGAACCTCGAGAAAAAGCGCTGGCGTTGTTACAAAAGTATGAATCTCATGAGCGCGGTATGTACGCAGCACCGTTTGGTTTTATGAAGGACATGGGAGACGGCATCGTTGTAGTGGCTATTCGATCTGCTCTTATTATGGATAATGTATTGTATGCCTATGCCGGATGTGGCGTTGTAGCCGATTCTGATGCGGATGAAGAATACGCTGAAACTAATAATAAAATGCGTACCATTCTTGATGCTTTATAATTGTTTCCGTACCTTTAGGGGTGTTTGAAAGGGAATATAATGAATGAATATATTGCTGCCTTGGTAGACGAGTTCTACCAACTCGGCGTCCGTCATGCTGTGTTTAGCCCTGGTTCTCGTTCTACGACGATGGCCATGCTGTTCAAGGAGCATGAAGGATTTGAAACCTATATGAATATAGATGAGCGCTCTGCCAGTTTTATGGCTCTTGGCATTGCAAAGGCTCATAAAGAACCGACTGTACTCGTATGTACCTCAGGTTCGGCTGTGGCCCATTATTTGCCAGCTGTTTTGGAAGCTCAATATAGCGGGGTACCGCTCATTGTACTGTCTGCGGATAGACCTCATACATTATTGCATGTAGGGGCTCCTCAGACTGTAGATCAACACAAAATCTTTGGTTCTGCTGTAAATTACTACGAAGAATTAGCAGTGCCTCAAGAATCTCATTACTATACATATCCTCGCCAAGTAGCGCGTAAAGCGTATATGAAAGCGATGGATACTAAAAAAGGGCCAGTCCATATTAATGTGCCTCTCTTTGAACCATTGGTACCAGAATTGAGCCGTAACCATTTTGAGGCTGGTCGCAGTTCCTTTAAAGTGGTTAAACCAAACTATGGTAGTGTATTTGGCTGTCGCCATGAAAATGATTTGCCCCATATTAATAATGCAATTGATATTGCTTATGATAATACAAACGAGATTAATGATTTACTTGAAAGATATGACCGTATCCTTATTCTAGCAGGCCCACAGATCGATATAGATGAAGCTAATAGGATTCGTTCCTTTGGGGAGGCTTTACAAGCCCCTATTTTGGCTGATCCGTTGTCTAATGTAAGACGACGTTATAACTCGGCGGATGATCAAAGCAATAAAGATGGGATTGATACTAATAATGTTGTTGTCTCTACGTATGATGCATTATTAGCAGGGCAAGCTCTTTGGCATGAGTTAAAACCAGATTGTGTAATTCAGTTTGGCCAAATCGTTGTGTCAAAACGAGTGCAACAGATGATTGCTAGTTGGACTGATGTGGAGTATATCGAGGTTAATCCTACCATGGACTCCATGAATCCAACAGGTAAAACTACCATGCATGTGCAAGCTAGCATTGATGTATTTACGCATTTATATGGCAAAAATAATAGCTCTGATACGTACTTAAAAATATGGCAACGGTTAGATCAAGAGGGCAAAAAGCAACTAAGTACAGCTGTCGATGAGCCTCATTGCTTTGAAGGTCGAACCATACGCGAGTTGCAAGAACATATCCCAGAAGATGGACAAATTTTTGTTGCCAATAGTATGACGATTCGCGATTTTGATTACTTCTGGTTCAGTGGTGAATCTAAGGCGGTTCTTTACGGCAATCGAGGTGTCAATGGCATTGATGGCACTATTTCTACGGCTCTAGGACTAGCAGCAAATGGTAAACCTACATATCTAGTAACAGGGGATTTATCCTTGTTCCATGATTTGAATGGCTTGGCGGTAGCGAAAACCCATAATTTAAACTTAACTATTGTTTTGCATAATAATGATGGAGGCGGTATTTTTGAATACTTACCTCAAAAGGGGACAAAGCATTTTGATTACTTGTTTTCCACATCTCAAGGATTAGATTATGGTGGCACTGCCAAACTCTACGGCTGTGGCTATACTAAAATCTCTAGCCCTGATGAATTGGGTTCTGTACTAGATAAAATTAGCTCAGAATCAGGCGTTCATATCATTGAAATTCCTACAAATAGGGAATATAGCAGAGAATTGCATAAGAAATATACGAAGGTTTCAGTTGATATGGAGGCATTACTATGAGTCAGTATTTTTGCAGTATTGTAGATAATGCTTTATGCAATCCTGCGCAGCGTATGTATTTTGATTTGGGCGACTATCGCTATGGCTTGACTGTTGTAGGTGATGGTGAGCCTATCGTGTGTTTTCATGGGTTTTCGGAATCTAGTTATACTTGGGACTCCATTAACTTACCAGGCTATCGTTTAATCCGTATTGACTTGATTGGTCATGGAGATTCTGATATCCCTGAAGAGGGTGAGGCCTATACAATCCCTAAAATGATAGAGGATTTGCATACTGTTATTTATCACATGGTAGGTGACAGATATTATCTCATGGGCTATTCCATGGGGGCCCGTATAGCGCTTTCCTATGCATTACAGCATGATTGCGAAATTCAAGGGATTATCCTTGAAAGTGGCTCTGTAGGGATTGCTTCGGAGGCTGAACGAGCAGAACGGCGTAAGGCCGATGAAGAATTAGCGGACCATATCGAACATAACGATGGTTCTTGGTTCGCTTCCCGTTGGGCGGAAGCTCCTATTTTTGAAAGTCAAAAACAGCTTTTACCAGCGGTCACTGAATTAATTCATTTACGTCGTGCCCATAATAGTCCGTACGCATTAGCATGCACCCTTCGTGGGTCCGGACAAGGTGTCATGACATATATAGGTGATCAGTTAGAAAAATTATCATGTAAAGGCCTATATGTGAGTGGCGCATTAGATACAAAATATACTACAATAGGAAGAGATGTATTTGGCAAGTTGCCAAACTTTAAACATGTCGTCGTCGAAGGGGCGGGACATAATGTACATATAGAAAAACCGCAAATGTTTGAACAAGCGGTATTAGATTTTTTACACAAGAAAGGTTAAGTCCATGAGCAAATTTGATTGGAAAGTATTGGATCGTAATTATGAAGATGTAATTTACGAAACATATAATGGCATTGCAAAGATTACTATTAATCGCCCACAGGTACGTAACGCATTCCGTCCTAAAACTGTTATGGAGTTAATCGATGCTTTCACAGTAGCTCGTGAAGATAACGAAGTAGGCGTAATCGTATTGACTGGTGCAAACCACGGTCAAGGTGAAGATAAAGAAGCATTCTGCTCCGGTGGTGACCAAAGCGTACGCGGCCATGGTGGTTATGTAGGCGAAGATAATGTACCTCGTTTGAACGTTCTTGATTTGCAACGTTTGATTCGCGTTATCCCAAAACCTGTTATCGCTATGGTTAACGGTTTTGCTATTGGTGGCGGTCATGTATTGCACATCGTATGTGACCTTACCATCGCTTCTGAAAATGCTAAATTTGGTCAAACTGGTCCTCGCGTAGGTTCCTTCGATGCAGGTTACGGTGCAGGTTACTTGGCTCGCATGATCGGTCATAAACGCGCTCGTGAAGTATGGTTCCTTTGCCGTCAATACACAGCTGCTCAAGCTTATG
Source organism: uncultured Veillonella sp. (assembly GCA_900549845.1). Taxonomy (GTDB): domain Bacteria; phylum Bacillota; class Negativicutes; order Veillonellales; family Veillonellaceae; genus Veillonella. The sequence goes on from URPT01000064.1 coordinate 5,748, forward strand.
AAATGGGCATGGTTAACTGTGTTGTACCATTCGACAAATTGGAAGAAGAAACAGTTCAATGGTGTAACGAAATTCTTGAATTGTCCCCAATGGCATTGCGCATGTTGAAAGGTGCCTTCAACGCTGACACAGACGGTCTTGCAGGTTTACAACAATTTGCAGGCGACGCTACATTGATGTACTACACAATCGATGAAGCAAAAGAAGGCCGTGACGCATTTAAAGAAAAACGTAAACCAAACTTCAAACAATTCCCTAAATTCCCTTAATAGGAATGTATTACGAGTCCATTATTAGGAATGGGATGTATTGTAAAAACGACAAGTGCGCCTCTATATGAGGCGCCTTTCTTATAATATCTTTGGTTATTAATTATTAATCATAAGTCATTATCTTTAGATACGAGGTGAGACGATGGAATGGTTACGATATGGTGCACAGCACTATCCTGATCGCATATGTATAAATGAATATACCTATAACGATATATATGGCGGTGTAGTCCATGTAGCTAGTGAATTAACGCCTCTAGAAACCTCTCGTGTGGCCATTTTATCGGATAACTCTGTTACTATGGCGATTTATGTACTGGCAGCTATGCTAGCTCATAAAGAGGTATTGCTGCTGAATGTACATCTTAAGCCCAACGAGATAGAAAACCAATTGAAACAATTAGGTATTACTACCGTATTACATAGTAAAGAACGGCGTAATCAACTGCCTAGTTCACTACGTGCCATTGAGTTTGAGCCTTTAGAATCCATTCTGTCTAATCTGAATTTAGAGGACACTTTTGATTGGAAATTTGATGATGCAGACATTGCGGCCATTATGAACACTAGCGCTACAACAGGTCAGTTTAAATCAGTACCACTTCGATGGGGGCAAATTAGAGCTCATGTACAAGCATCTCAAGAGGTGCTAGGTAAAACTGAACAAGATAATTGGCTTATGGTATTACCGCTATTTCATGTCAGTGGATTATCTATCTTGATGCGATCACTTTATAATGGAACGGCTATCACTATATTGACTAAATACGATGAGGCGAAGGTTTTAGAACTCATTGAAACCGAGAAAATTAATATGATGTCTCTCGTGCCTACTATTTTAACTCAATTAGAGCCGAAGATTACACATCATACATTACGAGTGATTCTGCTGGGTGGCGAGTTCATTCCGATGGCCTTAATCGATGCTTGTGAAAAGAAATTGTTACCAATTTACAAGACCTATGGCATGACTGAAACCTTTAGTCAAAGTGTGACATTCTCCGTATTGGATTACCCTCATAAACGAGATTCTGTAGGCAAACCATTACCTGGTATGCAGATTCGCATTGATAATCCTGATGCGGATGGAGTGGGGGAAATCCATTTGACGGGTCCTATGGTTATGACTGGGTATATCGACAAGGAACCTATCAACGGTGATCTTAATACAGACGATATCGGCTATGTTGATGAAGATGGCTTTGTATATATTCTGAATCGCCGCAAAGACCTTATTATCTCTGGTGGTGAAAATATTTATCCGAAGGAGCTAGAGGACCTAGTCTATACATTGCCAGCGGTGAAGGAATGTGCCGTAGTACCTGTATCTGATCCTAAATGGGGGCAAGTACCTGCGCTATTTGTAGCCTTTCATGATGGTGAAAGTATGACTGCAGATGCAATTTTATCCTTTATGACTCAGTCCTTAGCAAAGTATAAAATTCCTAAATATGTAAGAATTTTACCTACATTGCCTCGTAATGGGACCGGTAAAATTGTGCGTAATAAACTGCGTTTAGAAGATTGAGGCGCCTATGAATGATATTTTAAATTTTAAAAGCATAACTACATATCGCCTTAAACTACCGATGAAGTTTAATTTTAAGACTGCTAAGGGCGAGGTAAAAGAACGGGAGACCATTGTTATCCGAATCGAGGACCAACAAGGTTATGTAGGTTATGGTGAGTGTGTAGCTTTTACAGATCCATTCTATACCGCAGAAACCGTAGATACATGTTGGAAGAAATTGGTGGATGATTATATTTTTAATCTTCGCTTGATGCGGCCTAAACCTCTTATGACCTATGTACGCCAGCTACAGTTCTGGCTGAATAGAGATCATATGCCAATGACCATTGCTGCTGTAGAAAATGCCCTTATTAATCTTCACTGTGAGAGACTGGGTGTAAATTCCGTTTCCTATATTATGGGACAGCCCTTACAAGATACAATTGAAAGTGGCGTTGTCATCGGTGATGTACCGATGGAACAATTGTTAGATACCGTAGAAACTCATGTGGCAAATGGTTGTAAGCGTATTAAGTTAAAGGTGAATCCCACAGATGGCTATGAACGAGTATCTCTCGTCCGTAAGCAGTATCCAAACTTAGTTTTAGCTGCTGACGCGAACCAAAGCTATTCCTATGATGATATTGACAAGGTTCGTCAATTTAACGATTTGAATCTAGCTTGTATAGAAGAGCCTTTTGCTATGACGACACTCCAATCCTATAAGGAATGGAAGTGGGAACGTCTTAACAATGATGATTGGAACATCGAAACACCTATCTGTTTAGATGAATCTATATTAGGCTATGATGATTTATCCTATGCTATTGAATATGGCCTAATTGACGTACTTAATATAAAAGTAGGGCGCATGAGCGGTCTTGTGCCAACGAAGGCAGCTATTAATCTTTGTAGAGAAAGTCATATTCCGTATTGGATTGGTAGCATGGTGGAGTCTGGAGTTTCTAAAATGCTCCATGCTCAACTCGCTGCACTAGGTGATTCCTATATGGCAGGAGACCTATCGGATTCTAATAGATACTTTGAACGAGACCTCATCTATCCCGACCTCACTTTTAAAAATGGTGTAATGCACGTGCCTGATGGTGATGGGCTAGGTGTAACCGTTTTTGATGATAGATTAGAAGCGTATTGCGTGGAGAAA
>URPT01000065.1 GCA_900549845.1 uncultured Veillonella sp.
AGTCAGCATACAAAAGTAAGGCCATAAGATCTATATTTTAACTTACGACCTTTAATATAGTCATATATTATTTTTCCCATAATAGAGAATAATAGAATCAAAAAGATCAAATAAAATACTAGCTGTATCATTTAACCAAACCCCAAATTTTGAATTAATACTATTTATATATTTAAAATTGCTTTCAATATACCAAAGAAAATTAACCAACTAACGAATCCCGCACCATAAAAATCATAGTGAATTTCAGCACCAATCATATAATCATAAGCCATGCCATATATAATTGAAGTCAATGAAAATAAAGCAAATGCATAGAAAAATAATTTTTTTATAGTAGTCATTTTAATTTTACCTAACAAACAAAAAAACAAATTTAAAAATACTAGCTTTACTTCATACAGTGTTATATCAGAATATAGTAAATTAACATACATAAATACATTTTCTCTAATTATTGATTTTTATACTTGCTCTAAAGCTAATAAATCAACATCGTTATAAACTAATGTCAATAAATTATAGTTTTGATCTATTGAAAATGTTCCTTTAAGGTCGCCTGCATCAACAAATGAGTAAGTGCTATCATCAATTTTATAGAATTTACTTTCTAAGGGTACAAAATATTTATCTAATGCTAATCCGACCTTCTCTGCCTCTTCTTCAGAACACTCTAAAACATCTCGTACACGTTTAAAGTATGGCTTGTGAACATTTTCTATTCTGTCTTCTATTATTTTATTTGTTTTTTTATATGTCTTAAATCTATAGATTAGATATAAGATAGCTAATAATAAAGCAAGATTCTCTTTCATAATCTCCTCTAAAAAATACTAATATATACGTTAGTATATAAGGAATAGACTTAAATAAATCATTATAGTTATATAAATAAATTGTAAACCACCTATCAAAGATAATCAATTCATCTTCGATAGGTGGTTTATTTTATTCACCCTTAGCAATACGGTCTAAGAGTTCAATATAGCTTTCTTTATTTAATGCTGGTGTAAAGTTGTCTAATACATCTTTAGCGCCTGCTGCGTCATCGTATAGTAAGTCTACGATGGTCATAGCCAAGGCTTGTGCTGTTTTAATGTACGCTACGTCAGGTACAGAGATTTCATATTCTGCACTGTGTAATACACCACTAATGCAACCAACCCATGGATGGATAACAGGCATCAAGTGAGATACGTCCCCCATGTCTGTACTAGCTGTAATATGTGGACCTTGGTATACATTGGCTTCACCAAAGATAGGATTTGAGTTTTCTCGTAATAGAGCATTCATACGTTCATCATTACGCATCGGTAAATACCCAGGTAGGTCATTGATAACACATGTAGCCCCTACTGCATCGCCACCAGCTTTTAATGCTCTGTTAACACGATGGTTACCATCTACAATAGCTTGAATATTAGAGGCACGCACATAGCTTTCAACTTGAACATAATCCGGCACACAGTTTACCAATGTACCGCCTTGATTAATAATTGGGTGGAATCTGAAATAATCGCTTTCTTTGAAAGTTTCACGAATGGAGTTAACCCCCATAACACCCATTAAAGCAGCATTAAGAGCATTGATACCTTCATGAGGAGCTTGAGCCGCATGAGCTACCTTACCGTGATACTCAATCAGTTTAGATACAAAACCATTGGAGGTACTGCCAAGCCCCATTTCACCAGCTGGTGTTTTGGCAGTCTCCACATGCATTTGCATAGCCATATCGATATCGTCAAAAGCACCTTCATAGATGAGCTGTTGCTTGCCACCCATATACTTAAGCTTACCTTGTTCACGCAATTTATTGCGGTAATCAATTTCAATCATTTCCTCTGCTGGAACAGCAAATAGTACAACATCGCCTGTTAATTCGTCCATCACTGCTTGTAGGCCTATAGCTACGGCAAACATATTCGTAATTTGTACATTATGACCACAGCAATGAGCAGCGCCTGTTAAATCATCGGCACGAGGATGGCGGGGACAGAGAATGGCATCTAATTCCCCCACCATGGCAACCGTATATTTACTATCTCGGCCTTTCATTCTACCTTTTACACCTGTCAGTGCATGACCTGTAGTATAAGAAATGCCAAGTTCATCAAACATAGCTTGAACCTTTTTAGAGGTTTTTACCTCTTTAAAACCTAGTTCAGGTTCAGCCATAATAGATTCAGCCAATTCTCGTAAACGTGGTTGTGCATCAACAATAGCTTTACAAACACGTTGTTTTACTTCTTCCTTTGTCATACGGCTCATAATATCTCCTTTATAAAATCGACCGTATAAAATACGGTCGATCATGTCATCATGATGAATAGATATCTTCTAAAATATAAATCTATAATTATATCTTAACATAATTTAGACATCTAACATTATGATTTAGTATTAAATTAAACCTTCTAAATGAAGTACTAATTGGGCTAATGCTGTTGCACAGATGAAAGTACCTGCTGTTACAGCTAGTGCAACAGGAATAATGCGCCAAGATAAGCGACGGAATGCACCAAGGTCTTTCCCTAAGGATAAACCTGCATAAGCAAGTACTGGTGTTGTAGTAGCAAGGAATGTAACTTGGCTAGTTTTAGCAATAATCCATTCTTGGCCAGGCATACCTGGTAAGGATGCAATAACACCAACTAAAGATACCCAGAATACCATAGGCAATTTATTAGCATATGGCAAATTAGAGATCAAAGCACCAATTGTAGCAAGGACTGCTAAGATAGCTACGCCAACTAAACTATCGCTAAATAGATGTTTGCCATCCATTACATTACCTACTGCAGTGATGATAGCAGCAATACAGATAACGATGACAAATTGTGTTAATTTTTCGCTTTTACTCATGATTTGCTGCCTCCTCTGCTAAATCTTGTTCACGTGTGCGACCAGTAAAGAAGTTGTAAGCTTTTTCCATTACCGGTAAGGAAATAAATAGGCCGAAGTATACGCCTAATACTGTAGTCAACAAGTTTGCTGCCCCAGCAAGAGCCATAATTTGTTGTTCATAATCTGGATATACTGCAATGATTGGAGCTGTAGCGGCAGCCATCATACTAGCACTACCTACGCCAGCACCCATGGCAAGTGCTAAAGGATGGAACCAACCAGATTGTGCTAACATACCTGCTAATACAGAAGACCACATAGCGCCAATAAGAACACCACAGATATACATACCCATAACACCACGGCCCTCAGGAGAGCTAAAGCCAAATTTGTCGATAATAATCGCTACATTTGGTTCACGGTCTACGGAGTAACAAGCACCTACTGCTTCTCGACGCATACCAACTAATAATGCTACAGGTAAACCAAATACAATAGTACCAAAGAAGTGGCCCAGCTCTTGTAATAACAATGCCCATCCTGCACTTGTAAGAATACCAAGATTTGGACCGATACCTAAACCTACTTTTACCATCAAGATCATAACGGCAATACCGATATAATCTGCAGATTTTTCCATCTGTTTAATGGTTAGAATTTTAAATTTAGGAATAGAAATTAATAAACCTAGAATCAATGTGTACAATAATGGCAATAATACAACAGGACCTAGTTTTTTTATGCCTATAAATTCAGCGACTACAGTTAATACGAGCGCTAGAAAATGTATTTTGAGATTTCCCAAAAGCTGCATAATGACCTCCTATAAAAACATATAATATAATATTGTTATATTATAAATAATTGCTATTAAAAGTGTCAACTACAGATGTACATATGTCTATTAGTATTATATTTTTTCATACGTGTCTTGACCTTTTTCAGCGTCAATTACCTCAATAACAATATTTTCTATCATTGACGGTTTCACTTTATGAAACCTTTGATCTTGTTCATCATAATAAATGGCCCATTCAGACATACATGCTGGAATCAACAAAAGGCAGTTTGATTTCTCAAACTGCCTTTTACTATCATTAAATTATGGAATTTAAAAACTTAACACTTTGCAATGGTTTACCAATTTCTTGCTCGCAGTATGCAAATAGTAGCTTTTCAAGTTCTTTCCAAATTGTTTTTGGAAGTTCTATAGGCGTGTCTTCGCCCCACTGATAACCAAGAATTTGTGGTAATCCAGCTTTCACAGAACGAGAAATGCTAAGATTTGTTGTTTCTTTCACCTGTATCCAGAATGGATCGATACCATCTTGATGTGAAAAAGCATTAGCACTAGGCACAACCCCTGCAAGGGATAGTAATTGCCATCCTAGCATTATCGTTCCTAGCTGTACATTGCGGCGTCTAATTTGCTTAGAGTAATTAACAACGGTATCAAACACCTTGCGATCTACATCATACATTGCAAATAGTTCTTGAATGAGCTCACTGGCCACTGCAGCATAAGCAATATTATCTAAATTTACATCTAATGATTCTACCACATAGGAACCATCAATTTGTGTAACATTTACATATTCACCATCAGGTACGACCGTTATATACATGGCACTAAAGGGACGTAAATAGGAACTGTTACGCATGGTCATCATACGCTTATGCGGTATGGATGCGCGTATAATCCCTAAGCTGGGTGTGATAAAAGTAAATACAGAGTATAGCTTATGTTTTTTTCGACTAATGACGATGGCAGGCGTGTTAAAACCACCATTAAGCTTCTTCATGTTCTTCTTCCGTTGTTTCCTCTTCTGGTAAAGGTGTTACTTTAATACGGGATACGCGATAGCCTTGCATTTGTGTTACTTCAAAGGTATATCCCAATGCATCCACAGTATCACCAACGATTGGTGTCCGTTCTAAGAGACCAAATACATAGCCCCCAATTGTATCAGAATCGGAATCGTCGATTTCAACGTCCATCATTTCTTCTACTTCGTCTACGAGAACCTTACCATCAAATTCAAAGGATCCATCTGTATAAGCGATTTTAGCTGGTAAGTGTGGTTCATGTTCGTCTTGAATATCCCCAACGAGCTCTTCGATAATATCTTCAAGGCCTACGAGACCAACCATACCACCATACTCATCTACAACAACAGCTTGATAAATACGGCGAGTTCTCATGTATTGTAGTAATGTAGATAATTTCATTACTTCTGGCACAGTTAAAATATCTCGTTTTACATTACGCAAATCCTTACGCGCTTGGTTAGGACGTTCCATGAGGTCCTTAATATGAACTAGACCAATGATATGATCCTTATCCTCCACACATAGAGGATAACGTGTATGTGCTTTAGAACGAATAAATTTCATCGCTTCATCATAGCCGTCTTCAACGAAAATACAGTCCACATCTTGACGCGGTACCATAACCTCTTTAGCTCTACGGTCTACAAAGTTAAAAACATTGTCAATCAACTCTGATTCCACTTGGTCTAGTTGACCTTCTTCATGACTTCGAGAAATCATCATACGGATTTCTTCTTCAGAGTACACAAGATCTAGCTCTGTTAAATATTTTGTTTTGTAAAAGCCTAAAATAACCGTGGAAATTTTGCTAGCAATCCAAATGAACGGATATACCAAACGACCAGCAGCTACTACGATACGGCTATAAGTATTTACATACTTTGTTGGGAACGATAATCCCAATGCTTTAGGTACGATTTCACCAAAGATTAAAACGATTAAGCTAATTAATAGCAATAAAAGTATATCTAGTACGAGGTGCATCCATGTACTATGCACATTAAATACCGCTACAAGTTGATCTACGATGTTATCAAATACATAGGTGCCTGTACCAGCAAGAGCCAAAATAAAGAATAAAATCAAAAACTGCGTAGTATTTAAAAAATACTCAGGGTTTTGATAGAGCTTTAATAAAAACTCCCGATCCTTTTCCAAGAGAATATCCATATCCTCTACATGCTCTTTACGAAGGCGGGCAAAGGAGAACTTTGCGACCACAAAAAAGTTAATTAAAAATATACATACAAGGCCAAACCCTATGGGTAACAGGCCATCTATACTATCCATCTTAATTCCTTTCATACAATTGAGAAAACAAGTTAGTTTTTATTATAGCAAAAATTATTTTCTATAACCAAGTTCAGATAACATGCCAGATTTATTACGCCAATCCTTTTTAACCTTAACCCAAAGGTCTAAGTACACCTTTGTAGCCAATAGTTTTTGAATATCTGCACGCGCTTCAGCTCCAAGTTGTTTTAACAAGGCACCTTTTTTACCAATGATGATGCCCTTTTGGGAATCTCGTTCACAGTAGATAGTAGCACGTACATAAGTTGTGCCATCATCACGTGTTTTCATTTCATCTACGTCTACAGCGATAGCATGAGGGATTTCATCACGTGTAGCCAATAGGATTTTTTCACGAACAATATCAGAAATAATAAGACGTTCTGGTTGGTCCGTAATCATATCCTCTGGGAAGTATTGTGGACCTTCCGGTAATGTTTCTTCTAATACATTTAGAACTTCGTTTAGGTTCTCTTTATCTTTAGCAGAAATAGGAATCACCCCTGCAAATGGATATGCATCTTGATAAGACACGATGGCTTCTAAAAGCTCCTCTTTTTTTAGAGTGTCAATCTTATTAACGACTAAGAAAACAGGCACTTTTACACGTTTTAATTGCTCAATAATAAAGTTATCCCCAGGACCGCGTTTTTCATTGCCTGCTACTACAAATAAAACCGCTTCCGTTTCTTTCAAGGACTCAATGGCAGCATCTACCATGAATTCACCTAATTTATGTTTTGGCTTATGTACACCTGGTGTATCCATGAAAACGATTTGTTTTGCTTCATCTGTATATACACAGATAATACGGTTGCGCGTTGTTTGAGCCTTATCTGATACGATAGCGATTTTGTCGCCAATAAGGGCATTAATTAATGTAGATTTACCAACATTAGGGCGTCCTACAACGGCAACAAAGCCTGATTTAAAATGTTCGTTCTTATTCATTATATGGTGCATCCTCCCGCACATAACCGAGATTACCTAAGATAAATTCTTCTTCAGTACGCATCTCTTTTTTATCTTCATCGTTCATATGGTCATAGCCTAAAATATGTAAGCAGCTGTGAGTCGTTAAATACGCTAGTTCTCGTTCAAAGCTATGTCCATATTCAATAGCCTGTTCACGAGTGCGCTCTAAAGAAATAATCATATCACCTAGTAAATGATGTTCCTCTTCACTGCCTTCATAATCATCCCCTTCATTAAGGGCAAAGGACAATACATCGGTAGGTCTATCGATGCCGCGATATTCTTTGTTAAGCTCGTGAATCTTAGCATTATTGCAAAGTAAAATACTCATTTCATCTTCTTCAAGACCATATACGCGACTCACTTCATCGCAGACCTTGCGTATAACAGTCTCAATATTGGAATCCTCTTGAATTCCTTCATCATAGCTAATATGTATATACATACTTATCCTTTCGCTACATGCTCTTTGGATGCTGCGTTAGTTTCCGCAGTCTCACCAGCTAATTTACGTTCATGATACTGATCATAAGCTTTTACAATACGGCCTACTAAATCGTGACGAACAACGTCTTGATCGCTAAAGTAAACCATATTAATACCAGGTACATGACGCAATACCTTTTCAGCCTCGCCAAGACCAGACACAACACGTGGAGGCAAGTCAATTTGTGTCTTATCGCCGTTGACTACCATTTTAGAGTTGTTACCTAAACGGGTTAAGAACATCTTCATCTGCTCAGCTGTCGTATTTTGAGCTTCGTCTAGAATAACAAAGGCATTTTCTAAGGTACGGCCACGCATATACGCGAGTGGTGCTACCTCGATAGTACCGCGTTCCATAAAACGTTGTACTTGCTCGATACCAAACATTTCATGTAATGCATCATACAGAGGTCTCAAATATGGATCTACCTTGTCTTGTAATTCACCAGGTAAGAAGCCTAATCGTTCACCAGCCTCTACAGCAGGACGAGTCAAAATGATTTTATCTACATTGCGGTTTTTTAAATAGAATGCAGCTAACGCTACGGCTAGGAATGTTTTACCTGTACCAGCAGGGCCAATACCAAAAGTAATGGTATTTTTACGAATGCTATCTACATAGTATTTTTGGCCTTCCGTTTTAGGCGTAATATTTTTACCGCGCATATTAACAGATAAGGTATCTTCAAACATAGTATGTACAGCATCAGCTTTACCGTTCGCTACAAGTTTGGCTGCAATACGAACTTGGGACTCAGTGATGGTACTACCTTCTCTGTATAGGAATACTAGTTCTTCTAAGGTGCGATAAAGGGCCTCTACTTGCTTTTCATCGCCCTTGATAACCACGGTATCTCCGCGTGCCACTACATCTACAGAGATGACTTCAAGCATCATATGCAAATACCGATTATGTTGACCTAGTATGGATTGTGCTAGGTCATATGTAGGAAATGTAAATACTTGTTCGCTCATACAACCTCCTAATCTATAAACTTACGAACGGCTTTGCCGTTTAAATAATCACATAAATCACCTTGATGAGCATCTAGTTCGTCTAACTTATCATCAATTAAATCTTGAACGCGCCACCACCCCATGGACCAGTTCGTAAAGAGCGTATTATCTTCAGGTGCTCTCCCGACAAGACGTTGTAATACAATATCAGGATGTAAGTGACGTACAAAATTCACAACCCGATCAGCAT
>URPT01000066.1 GCA_900549845.1 uncultured Veillonella sp.
CTAAGTCTATTATAGAACGAACTAATATACGATACAATAAGGAACGAATAATAGAGATATACAGATAAATGCATAGAAAAAAGCCCGTCATAACGGGCTTTTTTTAGTTCCTAATATATATACATTCTCCAACGTTCCAAGAAACTCCTCTTTGTATTTTCCCCAGTTTTTATGGATAATTAAACTATACTTGATATATGCACCGCAAGTAGTAAGGGTGATTTAGTATATATCTCTAACTAGTTTGTAGTTTAGGAGGTGGCATATGGACGCTTTAACTATTATATGGGTTATTGTTTGTGCCTATTTATTACTGAATTTATTGGTCGGCGTGTATTGTCATATTCGTGTAAAAGATAGTACTGACTATCTACTCGCAGGTCGTCGTATTGGGGTGCTTATGACGGCTGGCACATTAGCAGCTACAGAAATCGGTGGCGGGAGTACCGTTGGTGTAGCCGCGAAAGCATATGGTTCTTGGGGTTTATCTGCAGGTTGGTACGTAGTCTCTGCAGGAATTGGGGTTATTCTCGTTGCTTTCATCGCACCACTATTACGACGTGCCATGGCAACGACCGTACCGGAGATCATCGGTCGTCGCTTTGGTGGCTCTAGCCATCTTATAACGTCGATTCTCTCTATGCTCGCAACAATTACCTTAGCAGGCGTACAGATTACTGCAACAGCAACCATTATTAGCGTTCTTACCGGACTTTCAACAGAGCTAGCCATCCTCATCTGTGGCGCGGTACTCGTTATTTACACCATGTCCGGCGGTATGTGGAGCGTAACGATGACAGACGTTATCCACTTCTTCGTTCTCGTTGGGGGCTTTACCCTCGCTGTGCCATTTGTACTGCACAATGTGGGCGGCTGGGAATCAGTTGTCACTAAATTACCACCTGAACAGCTGGGCTTCACAAAGGTTGGTTGGAAAACCATCATCGGCCTTATTATCATGTACTTCATGACCTTCTCCACCGGCCAAGAATCGGTTCAACGGTACTTTGCCGCGAAGGACGAAAAAACGGCCGTTCTCGGCTCTATCATCTGCGGTCTTATTATGGCTCTATTCGCCTTTGTTCCTGCCGTATTAGGCCTCGTAGCATTGGCTGAGTTCCCGAACATCGAAGCAAACAATGCGGTGGCAACGGTAGCACTTAACCTCATGCCTCCAGTAATGGCGGGCTTCGTTATGGCCGCTGTCGTATCGGCGACGCTTTCATCAGGCGCAGGCGACCTTTTAGGCGCCGCTACTGTATTTACCAAGGATATTGTGGAACATCATTTTGGTAAAAGCCTTACAGATGCTCAGCTCACAAGATATAGCCGTCTATGCGTGCTATTCCTCGGCATTATCGCCATCGTTATCTCTCTCGTAAGCAAAGCCATCATTCCGATGCTCGTATTTGCTTTCACCATGAGATCTGCGGGCCCATTTGCTGCATTCCTACTAGGCCTCACTTGGAAAAATGCAACAGCTGGCGCTGGCATTTGGTCCATCGTGCTCGGATCTATCGCAGGCGTGTACTGGGAATTCATGGGCAATCCTTATGGCATTATGTCCATCATCTTTGGCTCCATCGTCAGCCTCATAGTCTTTGTGGCTGTGGTGTTCATTGAAAGAGCCATGGGTAAACCACCGGCTCCACCGGCTATACCAGATGATTTAAAAGAATAACTTAAAAGAATAATGTAAGAGAATGTTCTAAAAGATTTCTCTAAGAAAAAACTCCTATCGGTTAAACCAATAGGAGTTTTTCTTATTTTATAACGATACCCTTAAATTATGTGCCATACACACATTCATCACAATTTGACGATATATCGTAACCTTACTATAATATAAGTAGATAGTCAGACGAGTAGCTGCGTCAGGCTCATCTCACAAACTTAATAATATGTAGAAATGGCCTTTTCGTTTTATCTAATTTCCGAAGAAACGAAGGGCTATTTTGCTATTTCTAGACAAATACGCCACAAGTGCTCCAAAGGATATCATGACTGATAAAATCCCAAGGATAATCATAATGATTTTATAACCACTCATAAGTAACCCTCCCTTCAAAAACGAAGAGAGGCCCAACCTCGTCTAACTATCCTAAGTCTATTATAGAACGAACTAATATACGATACAATAAGGAACGAATAATAGAAATATATCGATAAATAGAGTAAAGACCGTATCTAAAAGTACGGTCTTTTTCTTATTTCTTTACTCTTTTATTACTAGCATGTCTTAATTGCTTGGCATTTCCAAAGTCTAAGTATTCCATTATATTACGTAGTTCAATATGATTATACTTATTGTTACCATCTTCATAGGTAAGCGAAATATAGTATTCATATTTATCATCTGTTATCAGTTGGAAAATACGAGATTTCTTACCTGGATTATATTGCTCCAAAAGATAAGAAGGAACACCATTATTCCATATTAAGGCTGCTTGAAGAGGTATACCTTTTACTAATATTGGATTCTTTTTATAGAAAAAGTGTTTTAAAACAGTCTGAGTATACAACTGTATAGGCACCGCTTTATCTGCTAAGGCACTACGTGCAACAACGAGTTTCATACCATCTCCAACATACACGCGACCTTGAAAGTTATCACTTTTCTCTTCCCTATCTAACATCATACCCTTAGGTAGTCGATAGGTTAGATTATCCCACGTAACAGCATCACTAGTTTTATCTAGATTATCTAGTGTCTGCATAGAAGGAATTACAAAATTAGCCATTGTAGATTCTAAATTTTTTGTAATAGGCTGATTCTTATTGCCTAGAATTGCCATATACATCTGATTTGGGTATTGATCAAAAGTAACAGCTGCATACATTACAGGTAGATTCCCATTCGAATATTTCTCTCTTATTCCCCAATAGCCTTTACTAATGCCCGGATACATAAATTCCCCTTTACGTTGATCATTTCTATTAAATCCTGAATCTTCAAATCTTTCATTAGCACCTACTAACCCAGCAATAACATTGTGTTCAAAAACATACGAGCCTTTACCCTTTTTATTTAAGTCCTCAAAATAACTTTCTACCACGGAAATAGGCAATGTCACTTTAGCCTTATAATCACCTTCGTGCAATAAAATTACAGTAGACTCATGGGTAATTAACTCCAAATACTTTGCATAGGCTTTTTTTAATTGCTCTGCCTTCTCTGCAGTACCTTTTTTCTTAAGAACCTCTCCATCAATCCGCTTATTATACTCTTCCATTTTCTTAATGTGATCAGCAGTAGGAATATTGCGAGTCTTATCGTAACGATAGTTCTGATATGCATTATCTGGAATACTAGCATCAGCCCCTGGTACAGGCGGTTGTCCTTCAGGAACAGTATACTGTGCCGCATCAATAGGCATGGTGAAAGCTACTGCCACAGCTAAGCTCAACAAAGTACTTTTTAGTTTCATACAACACCTCTCAAACAATAATAGGCACGTTCTCTCATTAGTATAAGTATACTATATCCTTGAGAACGTGCCTATGTATGGCCCAAGCATAAAGCTTAGCTTGTATTTTATGTATGTAACGCTAGTCGTCCAATATATATGACGATTCCATTACTATCAATGTTATATGAGCTTTTAGATATACCAATTCTGTACAGAAACGTTTTGAGCTCTTCAATATTCATAATGTTCTGCCCCTAAGTCTCTCTTTTTTGATTAAAAGAAAATATAATCTTCAACAAACCTAACACTCTAATATTTACTTTAGTTGCCCCAGTATCATTGCCCCACCCATTCGAGTAAACATATTCGGACGATTATAGTGAAAGTCTCTGTCTAATTGTATTTGTAGGGTTTCCGTCCCCTTATGGGGCTCATTTCATTTAACCAACAGGCGGTAGAAAAGGAGCTTAACATGACTAACAAAACAAAGTTTCCGTCCCCATCAGGGGATCAATAAATTTAACCCTGTCTTTAAAACAGCATATATTTACTGGTTCTAAAATACAAAAAACGGCGGAGATTGTATTTTGACCTAAAAAGGCACTTTAACAGGCTAAAATAATGCCGTTTAACCGCGCCACTATCACAGCGGCGCAGATTAGGTTTTCCAAGGGTTAAATCTAGGTCTATTATAGCACAGCTTCAAGGGGAATGAAAAATATATGAAAACAGAGCTACCTCGTGACAAGATAGCTCTGTAAGAGAGTAAATCGTTATTTGAGTTGTCTTAATGATAACCTTTTATTTATTTCTCCCATATGTTATTGTCTCCCTATAGTCCTCCTCTCTTTCTCTCCCCCGATTACTTCATCTCCCCTACTTTTTCTTCTCTTCCCCCCTAACAGTTTTATCTTGTTAGGTCTCTCCAGGCGATAAATAGTTCGGCCACAACTTGTGGGTTTTGGCTGAGTTTGATGCGGGCCAGCATTTTGCGCACGTAGTTACAGTGTTCTAGCATAGCTTCGTTCAGCTTGTGTTTCACGTGGTGTGGGGCTTGGTACACCAAAATGGGTTTAAAGTCGCCCACGTGAATGTAGCTCGTATCTGAATCAGGGCCATCGGTGACGATGTACTGATAAGGTATCGCCACGTTAAAGAGTCCGTACACCACGTCCTTGCCGATAGGGCGCCGACATTTAATATGTCCAAAGGTCAAATGCGGGCCATAGGTCTTAGGCGCCGTATAGCTGCTGCGCCGCCCATCGCTAGTCATGATGTAATTTGGCCTCAACCCTTCTTGTAAGGCCAGCTCTCGCAGGATGGTACGAATTGGCAGATGTACCAATTCTTGACGACCATCTACGAAATAGCACATCGTGCTGTCCCCACCGCCAGGTTCATAGGTAGGAATAAAACAAACAATATGATTCTTTGGATTTGTATAGATCAAATCCAAATTCTCTCCCTTAGATAGCCAAGTGGCCACCGCTACTGGTACTTCATTACATGTCATCATAGGAATTCTCTCCCCTCAACTTAGGAACATTCCTTTCAACAATACAATGAACACGTGTTCTGTGAAAGCAGATTCGCATGCTTTAATCTGCTGTTGGTTTAATTGTATATCACACTGTATAATTTGTAAATATATACACAAAACTATAGAAATTTATGTAAAATTAAAGACTTTATGATCTTGTAAAAGTAATATATACCTGTATGTGTCATTATTTTCTCATTTAAATTGAGAATTGCATATTTTATGTATATCTGTTAATCGCGATTAACGTAATTATACAAAAATCAGAATATAAATAAGAAATTAAATTATATTAACACATATCATCCTGATACAAACTTGACTCTAACAGACTAACAGTCATATGTTTACTCTACATATTCTAATCGATTCAGATTCATAAGAATCTAATAAGTGTATAGCTCTTATGGCTGTATAGCCCTAGTGCATTCATATCTAGTGTACTCGTAGTTTCTTAAAGTCTGTCGTCAAGTATCTGCGCAGCTTCCGCAAGGCTCGTTCATGGCGCCGTTGGATAGCTTGGCGACTACAGTTCAGTTCTTCACTAACGGATACGAGGCTTTTACAATCACCGTACACGCGGCGCAATAGGTCTTGTTGATCTGGAGATAATCTACCGAGAGCCCATACAAGGCGAGCCCGTAGTCGTTGTTCCTCATCGGCCGTCATAATCATGTCTACTATATTTTCTCCCGATGAGAAAATATCCATGCCAACCGCTACCTCGCCATCATCGGTGATGCGGTCTGGTATATGAATCTCACGATGATTACGCAATCGCTCTCGCTTCCAATACCGCATGTAACCATACCTAACACCAGCTTTCACAAAGCCAGGGAACGGTACGGATCCTTTTAAATCAAAGCTATAAATCGACTCTAAAAGGATGGCCCATAGATAACTCTCTAGGTCTTCACGGAACTCGCGGTTCCCCGTCTTATTCGTATAGTGTAAAATAAGTGGCCGATACCTGCGACAGAGCTCGATTTGGGCCGCATCATGGCGCAGCTCATCGGCGGACCAAGGCTGGTACCCAACCGTCTGAATTCGCATATTCGGATTTTGACAAATCGACACGAGGCTCTTATCCGATAAGGACGTTAAGACCTGATGACCACAGATAAGAGTCTGTAATTTCAACTCCTCTGGCACCTTGTACACTGCTTCCTTAGGCGGTATCGTTTCAGATTCTAGTTCCTTAGAAGAAGGCCTCTTAGAAAGTACTTCCGTAGAAGATGATTCCTTTGAAGATATTTCCTCAGATTGTAAGCTTGCAGTTTTAATACAGGTTCGTTGTACTAACGGTTCTTCGTTTGTGTATAACATAAATCCCCTTTCCTGCCATGGCATAGCGCTTATCTACACAATAGCGCGGAACGGGGATTTTGACAAATTGGCAATTCCTTAGAATTCTCACATATTCGCTTACAAGCTAACATTAATTTCTATCCATTAAAAGACATAACTATACACCTAGATAGGTAATTGCTGAAAATAATACAAAAAAGACACCACAGAGGAATATGGTGTCTTTTTTAGAGGAATTAGTACTACCATTGGGTAATAGTACGTAAGTTACAATTACTGATATACACGTTAGGCGTAACGAATTCTGATGTTACAAGTAACTGTACAGGTAATCGTATTTTAAATTGTCTGATTACATTGCAATACAGGAGGCTTCCACAAAGTCTTTCAGTTGTGGTTTTACGTAGATTTGGTACACGTCTGCACCATTGCCACGGACGATGTCGCCCCAGTATTTATACACATAGCGATACCAGAAATGGAACATACTATTTGTGAAGTGGTAGTCAGCGTATTTCGCTGGTCCACGGCTATTCGCTTGGATACGACCTACGAGGCCCATGGCCATCAAGTCGTTTAAGCGAGATGTAAAGGTGCCGCTTTTAATTTGGCTAGCTTGCAACAGCTCCACATAGTATGGTCTCTCTAGTGTAGCAAGGCCAGATAGAATCGCATTAGCACCTGTTATATTCTTCATATCTCGATGTAAGATATGCTGCGTTTCTTCAAAGAGTGCACCCGATACGGAGAAGAACAAATTAATGATATTCGTATCGATGCTTTCACCATTATCAAAGTACTGCACATAGGCAGGCAAACCACCTGTTACGGCGAACACGGTACGCAAGTCATCCTTAGCATAATGAAGGCCCAAGGATTTCATGTCCACCAAGGAGAACGGTTTCACCTCGAAATATTCCGACACATAAGGGCCAATCAAGCTGCGATCGCCAATGATGCGGCCATCGAGCTGTTCTAACCCATTTGCCATCAAGATGATGTTCAAATGGCTCGTTTCTTTATAAGCATCTAACAAATCGCGCAAGTGGATAGGGAACTGAGGTACAGCCTCCACCAAGGAAGGGTAATCATCAATCACCACAGTCTGAGGCGTTTTTACACTGCTTTCAAATAGACCCTCAAAGGCCTCTTGCAAGCTAGTGATTGGTTCGAATTTATCCTGCCCATCGGTAGGAACAAAACGTGCCTCAAGAGCTCGATTCATATCGGCTACATGGATTGCTTCATTAGCCATGCGACCCGCCAAGTATAACGCCTTATGACGGCGCACAAGCTGGGAAGCCACATAGGATTTGCCACTGCGATGCGGACCATACACAACACACAAACTCATTTGATTCATCGCAATACGGGACTGGATACTCTCAATAATCTCAGCACGTCCCACAAAATTCATATACTCTCACCTCCAACATTCTATGGAGACTATTATATCATAAATTTAAAACAAATTTAAACTTATTTTCATATTATTA
Source organism: uncultured Veillonella sp. (assembly GCA_900549845.1). GTDB lineage: Bacteria > Bacillota > Negativicutes > Veillonellales > Veillonellaceae > Veillonella. The sequence goes on from URPT01000066.1 coordinate 7,755, forward strand.
ACATGACTTTTGATTATGTTAAATTTTTTACGCATAAAATACACTTATTTAATGGTTTACTTTTTACCCATATGTTGGTGAAAGTTCCCATATTTACTAGATTCTATGCAGTTGTAAATCCAATACAACTATACAGAGGGAAGTATAAAAAAAGACGTGCCTATCTAGGATAAGCACGTCTTGTGAACTTGTAAATTTGTGTATTTGTGTATTTGTTTATATGTATATGTATATGTATATGTAATAGTTATGTTTATGGACGATACCTGCGAGGGCATTCCTAACATTATTGTTGTATTTGCGTTTGCATCTTCATGAGTAGAATATGCTTAACTGCATCATTAAGGCGATCATTGGTAATCGTTCCATTCGCCACGGCTTGGGTTAATGCTCGATGGACTTCATCAATGTGAACGGTGTCCGCATCAAGGAGGACGAGATCACTGCCCGCCACGATAGATTCTACCGCAAAGTCCCCTATTTTTTGGTTTGCTTGCAAGGCGCCTACATCGACACGGTCTGTCATGACCACTCCATTATAGCCAAGCTCATGCCGTAGCCAATCCGTGATAATCGCCTTAGAAGTGCTGGCCAAGTGTGCATTGTCGATAGCTGGAATTTGCACATGGCTCATAACGAGCATATATGTATTCGCTGTCGTCTGTGTAATGAGTCGTTTGAATACAGCTACATCCGTAGTATTGAGGTATGCTTTCGCATCATTAGCAGTCTCAAAGGATGCATCGCCAAGGCTCACCGTTGGGAAGTAATTGTAACCAAACCACATTTTGTTGATTTGGTACCGCTCCGCCATAGCAAGGTCCATATGGCCTGCCCACGTAGGATCAGATGTATAGGACACATTCGGCACCCCA
>URPT01000067.1 GCA_900549845.1 uncultured Veillonella sp.
TAGGAACTACTGGATCAGTAACTGGTTGTGCTGGAGCCGCTGTACTCGCTGTTTCTTGCGTAACAGGCATTGGAGTTACTGGTTCAGCTGCTGTTACAGCTACAGTGGCACCAAATACGCCAGCCACTGCTAAAGCAATACTACTTTTTAAAATAGATTTTTTCATAATATCCTCCTTGATAATTCATATACATGCAATTTTACGCATATATATTTCAACCAACTCGGTGTCATCGTTATAGTTCCAAAACATATATCTAGCGTGGACTGTAGATATATAGTCTGGAAACTCCCGATATATTTGAGTTCTGTCTTTTGACTGGACACATATTATCGATAATCTATGAAATAAAAATGTAGAATTCACCGGTCTAGCTTATTTTGGGGTGAGAATAAAATGAATTTATATGTAATTTCAATGAAATTCTATAGTATTCGATTTACAACTAAGTATTCCATGAACTAACTTCAAAAAGCCATTTTTCCCATAAATAAAGGAACAGAAGACACTCATTGTAATTCTCATAATGTAAACATCCCCTTTCATGAGCAAATGTTCACAAAAAAACTCCTTAAAACTATCCTTTTCTACAAAAAAAGATAATTTTAAGGAGTTTATTCTTATATTTAAAATAATAAACCTTCTACTATTAAGTTATATTTACTAGTCACAGTAATGTTTAGTCGTCAAATTTAACAGACAACAACGTACCATTCATAGCATCAATGCGTACATCAACCTCTTTGTCGCCTTCTGTACCGAAGCTAACTTTGTATACTATTTTACCTTTATCATATTGTACAGACCACTCATTAAGGCTTGTCGCTTTGCCTTGCGTTTGAGCATATGCAAAATTAACTACTGCTGCTGGCGGTAAAATTTCACGAGGATCAAAGGATTTTTTCTTTAACGATTTATGGAAGTCGCCTTCACGTTTTTCAAAGATTTGATTTGTGGCATAGATATAAGTAAGCTCATACTTGCCACTTTCATCAAAACCATCTACATCATATCTAATTTGACCACCATCTGCATCAAAGGCAATTTCAGTGATAGCTGCATTTGGATGATTTTGAATAAATGCATTTAATAAACCATTGGCACCTACAATCGCTGCATGGTTTCCATCAACAACTGCAATAGTTGGTTCTACTGCTACTAAAGGCGCCGCACTTGCAGTTGGCATACCAAACACTGCTGCCAAGGCTAATACAAGGCTACCTTTTATAAATAAGGATTTCATAGGCTCCTCCATCTCTCAAACAGGACCATAGTGTATATATACAATTATACACTAAGTTGATACGATTTATTAATCTTTATTTATAATATTAATGCATAGACCACTGCCCTATGATACAATGCACGTAGAATATTTTTTACTACAAGTGAGCCGATTATGATTTCATTATATCCTACTATATATCACACATTTCAATGCAAAGCAGATCGATGTGAAAATACATGCTGCCAACTGTGGACCATCGATATTGACGAGACCACTGCTGAACGCTATCATGCCATGACAGGACCTCTTGGTGAAAGCTTACGACAAGCCATCACTGTCGATAACGAAGGTAGCCATTTCGTGTTTTCTAAAGAACAACCTATGTGTCCGTTACTCAATGAAAATGGCCTCTGTAAGGTAGTGCTCGAACTAGGTGAAGAAGGCCTATGCGATACATGTCACATGCATCCACGATTTTATAAATATATTGAGGACCTCGAGCTATGTGGGGTTGGTTTATCCTGTGAAGCATCGGTAGAACTGCTAGCAGAAGACATGCAGTCTAATCAAGTAATCTTTACTATTGAAGACGATAACGGCGAATTTAGTCCTGATGAACGTTTAACTATTCAGAATATATTTGAACTATTAGCCTTTGATATAGATCCAGCACTATTTCAATATATTCCATCCCCTGATGCACAGTATTATACAAGGCTATTAGATCTATATGGTACAACAGAGCCTATCGATGAAGAATGGACTGCACAAGTCAATAAATTATCTAGTGATATAGATAAACTCACTACCTCTGTTCAAACCTATGTTGCCACTCACGATATGAGCCTATTCAACAAGGTATTCCAATACATCTTATATCGTCAAATCGATATGCTAGCAGACTATTCTTTGGAATCTATCCTCTCCTACGCAAGAGATGGTGTAGAATACATACTAATCACAAGTGCTATAGAGGGTTCACCGCTTAAACAAGTCGCAAGATGGTCCCAACAAATCGAATACGATGAAGACAATGTAGAACTACTATTACAACATTATGATTCTCTTCAATAATGACAAACTACTTTTACTAAAATTTCATTCAAAGCAATAAAAACCTCCTAGTATAAAACTAGGAGGTCTTATATATTTACGCAAAGAGTATGCGCATAATCCAGTTATATAAAAGGTTAATAATATATAGAACTATATATACAGCGCCTACAGTGATAGGCTCTACTTTCATAATCCGAGATAAAAGCATGACAGCTACGTAGATAACGGCACCAACGTAAGCTAATGCTAGGGGAACTAATAGGATCATTAAAAATGGCGTAATATAAATGCAAATAATAGATACCAAAATTAATGCTAATCCAAGTGCTCCTGTATAGCCTTCCACATAGGCAGTGCCCATTAATACTTGCTGGAAATCAAATTCACGCTCTAAAAGAACGCTCAGTAATTTCCAAAGTATAAAGCTACCTACAAACCAATAGATTCCAAGGCCTAAAATCTCTCTCAATATAGAAAATATGCCATATACAGCTGGTATAAAGCCAAATAAAAAACCACCAAAGGTCATGGCTAATGGTAATAGTATAATGCCTAAAGCAAATCCCAAAATATGGGTGGCACACCAACCGGCGAGGCCAGCTTTGATTCCCTTTTCTAAGGTACCAAACCAGAAGATTTCATCGATCCCCTTCTTCGGTGAACGCACCAGCAGGGATATTTCTCGTAAAAATGTCGTATCCATAACTAACTCCGCTCTCAACTACACTATAGAATTAATTATATCATAAATTCCCAGATTTAAATTATATATAATTAATTTTAATATAAATTAAACGATAAAAAAACCGCAAGACTTTCATCTTGCGGTTATACTACATTACAGTCTTATATTATTTAACTAGGGTATGTACAAATCGGATCCAATGAGGCAATACTGACACTGATAGCAACGCCACAATAAACATAATAATATATGTTTTTACGATACCTAGTTCCACATAGCGGCGCATGAGCTGGGCCTCAATAAAGACAGCATAATACTGACTAAACATGGTTACAAGATAGGCCATATCCCCTACATATTTCGGCATAGATAGATAAAATAATATGAGCCCCACTATATGGACCAACACTAATACTACGGTACGAAGTGCATTCGTATAAGCTAAGCCATAGATATAGTTTCGCATCACGCCCCTATAGGTCCCAGTACCACCTAGCAATACTAGTAATCGCCATATAACAAAGGCACCTATGATAATTTGAAAAATTAAAAATGATGCATTTGCCAAAGCACTAACCAGATCAAAATGTGTGAGACCAGTCATGCGTTTTATTCCTAATGCGGGAGACACAGCTTTCACTATGAACGGCAAAGCATAGGTCATCACATATAATACAATTGTAGACATTATAAGATTTAGTATAGCTCGAGTATAGGTTCCATTTCTAATAATATTTTGAAAGGATCTGTCACTCAATTTTGTAAATAAATGTAATATGTCCTTATACCAAGTCATAATACTCCTCATATATTATCGAGTTAATGTATATAGCACTTCACATAATAGTGATGCTAAAATAGCGATTAACATAATGCTTAGTCCTTCATAAAAACTGCCATTAATACATGCTCCGGCTATACGCCCCATGGTCTGTAGTAGCAATACAGTACTAAGAATGCATAAAACAATCATGCAAAACCCAATAATGGCTTGCAATAAAATTGGTATGGACGTAAGGATCAACATAATCCCTGCCGTAAGAGTAATCATAGCTACTACTAGTTGAGCAAAGGCCATCATATGTAATACACCGGTAACTACGCCACGAATGTAGAACTTACGCTTTTGCAGCATAGCGTAACCTATCAAGATACCAGACATAAGCGCCGCTTTTAAAATCACCCACGTAAAACGACCTACATTCCAAAACTCACGAGGTTTACTTAGCTGCTCAAAAAAGACTTGTATTTCATGCTGCCCTACTGGAAGTGAAAACAATTGCCACTTTACCAAAAGTGATGAATTACGTATAAATGCGCGTATAGCGTCTAAATAGACGCTTTCACCAACGATGGTAAATTGATAACATATGAGGGACAATACCAGCATCCATACAAGCTGACCATAGGTAACATCATAGTGGTACATGCGCGGATGTTTTTCTTCAATGGGGTTTAATAAGCGATAAACGAACTCTAATAAACCTCCCATCATGCCTCTCACCACCTTTTACACAACAAGAATAGCACCATTCTATATAGAATGATGCATCACACAACACAACGATTACGAATTTATAACAATTATTTTATTTTTAATTCATACTCTGTTCATTATTATAGCACAAAAGCAAGGTATATTCATACCTTGCTTTCATATTTTTCATGCTATGTAATTATCTAGATGTAGCAAGCATAACCATGCCTACTAATATACCAATAAAGACTACTGGAATTAAAGATGCCAAAAGCCCAATACCAAATGTTGCTAGACGTCCCTTTTCGATTTGACGTGCCATGAGTGTTAAGCTCAACCAGAAATACCAAATGTATAAGACAATTTGCAAAATAATATAGGTAAAATTAATGATATGCAAAATAATCTGAGGTGCGTAAATATCTAAGCTAAACCCTTGAATGATAAGAATCAAAATTACTTGAATAATCGATAAAACAAGGGATATGAACATCGAATATGCACTTTCATACCAACAAATCTTTAGTATAGACTCATAATTAGTATGAGCACCAAATTTATTAGCCACTGAACTAAAGAGCACTGAATAAATGGCTAATACAGCAAATGCGCTTAATGCATAAAAGACTAGTGCAAAAAATCCTGCCCCAGCCATAACGCCCAACGCAGCTCCTAGCTGTAAAGCTGAAGCGCCTAGGGAATAAGACATACCTGCTTGTATAATCCAACTCACAAGCATACTAATGGCAAGCATCCCCATGGCGCATGCAAACCCTCGTTGAGTTGTACCAAATTCAACAATCTCTGGAATGCCACGTTTAAATGGCGCTCTAATAAGTGCCCAAAGATCTAAATACCATTTCCGTTCCATATGTTCCCCTCCAAATACATCAAAAGCACATATATTTCTATCATTGTATCATAATATACTTTTAAATTAAATATAAATTCATTATAAACTATCCAAACAAATATAGTAATAAAAAAGTTGATAGACACCTAATAGCATCTATCAACATTTCTATTACATATGTATTTAAAGAGACATAGACAAGATAATACCACCTATGCCAAAGACAAAGGATACGATATAAAATGCAATACCTGTTATCCAAGGACTCAATCCAAATTGCTTAGACATCAGTTGCGCCATGATAATTACATTAAATAGTTCTATGGTGCTTAATCCACCGGACCCGCCTTTAGCATGTAAATCCAAGAAAAGATAAATAGGCGCAGCAAAAAGTACAAAAATCAAATGGATCCAACTAGTAATACAACTATTTAAAAGCATGTCTGCCACTAGTTGCTTATATGTAACCTGCCCCTTAAAGACCTTAAAAATACCATATAAAATACCAGAAGATACAAGAACAAATGCTACAATTCCAAGTACATATCCTACAAGAGGAACTGCTTCAAGTTCTATAGGGCCTATAGCCTCCCAAATAAATGTTTTAAAAAATGGACTCTTTGGGAAAATCAGCGTTAATATATATAACCCTATATCTGTTATGATTGCTGATGTCACAGCTAATAACAACATATTTTTAACAGTAACAAAACGCATCCATTTTTCTATATATGGACCAAACATACCATTCATAATTCTATACCTTATAAATCTTCACTTTTAAATAATTGATAGCCTTCAAAATAATAACTATGGTCAAGGCCTTTCATAAATAGTTCTCGATTATTGATATCACTCGTAAGTGCTTTAGCAAGAATAGCTTTTATTTCTAAGTCATTTACTGGACTTCGTTCCATAGCAGACAAATATTGCTCTTTATCAACCTGACTCCAATCGATGGTCTTTTGTAATTCTGTACACAACATATGATCAAGCCATAATCGCATGCTACGACCATTACCTTCTCTAAAAGGATGAGCGACATTCATTTCAACATACTTTTCTACAATTTCTTCAAAAGTAGATTGCGGCATATCTTCAATAGTTTTAACCGCTTCAGCAAGATACATGACAGGAACAAAGCGGAAATTTCCTTTTGCAATATTCACAGTCCGCAATGTACCAGCAAAATCATATATATCTTGAAATAATATAGTATGTATTTTTTGCAAGGTAGTCCACGTACCACTAGGCATATCATTAAGTAAGTTTTTTTCAAACAATGTTGTTGCCGCTTTTTTACTTATTCGTTCTTCTTCTCTAGCCAATGTTGGGGAATCGGCAATCCCCAATCTATTAGTGATAACCATGTTGGACCTCCTTTTTATTTATTTTCATTATATATTATACTATAGGAACAAAAATTATAGTTATTACAACTTTAAATATTACGAGCAATGAATAGAACTAAAAAAGCAGCCCAACAAGGGCTGCTTTTTCGTTCATCTTATTTCAAAGATGCTGCAATTTTTGTAAGGTTTTCATCCATACGTTCTAAGTATGTTTTATTATCTTCGTTACTTTCGATTGTGTAAATAGTTTCTACCTTAGCACCAACTTCGCTTGCCAAAGTCTTGGATACTTCTGGGCTAGCCATTTCTTCTGCGAAGATAGTAGTGATATTGTTTTCTTTACAATACTTGATGAGTTCTGCCAATTGCGCTGCATTTGGTTCGCCTTCAGCAAATACATCTTCTACACTATTTTGTTCTAACCCAAAGTCACGACATAAGTACGCAAATGCTGCATGACCTGTAACAAAGTTTTTATGAGGCGCTTGTGCAAATTGACCTTCATATTTCTTAATCATTTCATCAAGTTTAGCTACGTAGTCATTGTAATTCTTTTCGTAGTAATCCTTATTAGCTGGGTCAGCTTTTACAAAAGCATCTTTAATATTTTTCACTTCGATTTTTGCATTTTTTAAAGATAACCATGCATGAGGATCTTCTGCGCCATGTTCCTTAATTTCTTCAGGATCAGTATTTTTGATAGCTTCTACGCCCTCTGTAGCAACAACAGTGATGAGCTTGCTGTTTTTAGCCGCATCAATCGCTTGTTGTGCCCAAGGTTCCATACCGAAACCGTTGTACACGAATACTTGAGCTGTTGCCAATTGTTTCATATTTTCAGGTTTCAACTCGAAATCATGTGGCTCTACGCCATCTGGAATAATAGTAGATACCTCTACCTTGTCACCACCAATAGCTTTTGCGAATTCAGCCATGGCGTTAAAACTTGTTACCACTTGGATCTTCTTACCTGCTTGTTCCTTTGGTGCATCATTGCCACAGCCTGCAAATAATGCAGCCATCATGATGCCTATCATTAACAAAACCAGCTTCTTGACCATCGTAGTCCTCCTTTGTGAAATCCTGATCGCTATGCTTTCATAGAATAGTAACCATTCTTTAGTTGCAGTTGCGACTCAGTTGCATTTGTAATATAGTTATAGTATAAACTTACTCAAGATTTTGTCAATTAGAAAAGTGGTTTTTATATGTTATCTATTGAACATCTTTATTTTTCCTATCAAGGTCAGCCACCTTATGTGTTGAATGACCTTAACTTACATATTCACAGTGGTGATTATATATCCATCGTTGGGGACAATGGGTCTGGTAAAAGTACCCTTCTACGTCTCATCTTAGGGTTCCTGAAACCTGTGAAAGGCTCTATCAAGCGAGATACAAACAACATTCGCTACGTATCTCAAAAGAATGATTTCTCTCATGCAGGCTTCCCTATTACGGTAAAAGAAATACTTGATTCCTACCGTAAGCTATTAAAAATTAAAGATAAACATGAAGTAGATCGTGTCTTAGAACTCACCAATATGACGGAGTTCAAAGACCGTTTAATTAGCAAACTATCTGGTGGTCAAGCACAGCGTGTGTCCATCGCTCGTGCCCTCATCGGTAATCCTGACCTCATCATACTTGATGAACCATCTACTGGTGTTGACCGTAAAAGCCAAGAAGGCATTTACTCACTCCTCTGCGAATTAAATCAAGTTCATCACATTACGATTATCTCGGTGGAACATAACCTTGAAATGGCCTTAGCCAATTCAACTAATATTTACCATATCGCAAATGGCCAAGGTCATCTTTGCTCCCCTGAACAATACGCTTGTGAAATTATGCACAGCACAGGACGCAACCCTATGGATCACGAAAGCTGTGCTTGCTTCACAGATGTAACAACTCAGGCTCAGGCTCAGGCTCAGGCTCAGGCTCAGGCTCAGGCTCAGGCTCAGGCTCAGGC
>URPT01000068.1 GCA_900549845.1 uncultured Veillonella sp.
CATGCATATTTCTAAGAAAATTACTGATGAAGCAGTACGTGCTAAATTACAAGAATTAGCAGCGCCTTATGTACAGGAAGGCTGTGGATTTATTATTCGTACCGCAGCCGCTAAGGCTAGTGCTGACGAAATCGGTCGTGATATGGAATATCTATGGCGCACATGGCAACATGTGTTAAAACGCTTTAAGGTGGCTAAGAGTGGAACGGATCTCTATAGTGATGCGGATTTTTGGTTCCGCCTTGTACGAGACTATGCACACCGCAATGTAGAGGAAATCATCGTTGATTCCGATATGGGGGAATCTCGATTATTGGATCTCTTAGGTCATGGCCCAACATCTCAACAAATTAAAGTGACACGTCACCGTGGTAGCACACCTATCTTTAAAGCTAATCACATTGAACCTCAATTAGAGGATCTTATCTCTCGTGACATCAATCTTCCTTCCGGTGGCTCTATCCGTATCGACCATACAGAGGCGCTTACCGTATTCGATGTGAACTCGGCTCATTACACAGGTAAGTCTAATAAGCTAGAAGATTTAGCTTTCACAGTTAATAAAGAGGCGGCAAAAGAAATTTGTCGTCAACTGCGCTTACGAGATATTGGTGGCATTATCGTGGTCGATTTTATCGATATGAAGGATAAGTCGCATCAACAAGAGTTGCTACAACTATTGAGCGCACAAGCTAAGTTAGATAAGATGAAAACCGTCGTATGTGGTATTAGCTCTCTCGGTCTTGTAGAAATGACGCGGAAGCGTGCCCGTCAAGGTTTGCAAACCTTGATGTTTGATACATGTCCTCAATGTGGAGGCACTGGATACATGTTGTCGGGCAGAACTGTATATATGCAAATCATTCGTCGCATTCGTGAGTTATTTAAGTCGGGGCGAATTAAATCGAACCTAGAAATCGAAGTTCATCCGGAGGTTGCTCAATACTTAACAAAGGCTGTTCTTGAAGAATTAGGCGACTCTATAGGCCGTAAGATTTCTATTGTAGTAAATCCACAAATTAGCCGAGAAGGATATTCTTTGATGGCAGTAGCAGAATAAGTAAGTAGTTTTTATAGGTGAGTTTCGTGTCTGTATTTGAAATTATATTAATTAGTATTGGTCTAGCCATGGATGCCTTTGGTGTATCGATTGGTAAAGGTTTATCAATGCCGGTAGGTGAAAATGGCCGAAAGGTTACATTGGCATTCTTATTTGGGTTATTCCAGTTTCTCATGCCTGTTATGGGATGGCTTATTGGGCGTCAGTTTATAGATATTATATCTGAATGGGATCATTGGATTATCTTCGGTCTTCTCGGCTATTTAGGTATTGCTATGATACGAGAAGGGCTTAGCGATGAAACTGATGAAGACGATGATAAGCAGTTTTTAGGCGCTTGGGAAATGATGATGCTCTCCGTAGCCACCAGCCTTGATGCTATGGCTGTAGGTCTTACTTTTGCTTTTATGCCCATCAATGTGTGGGAAGCCTCTACTATGATAGGGGTAATTACCTTTGGTATTTCTCTTATTGGTGTGTACCTAGGCAAATTTATGGGCCAGTTCGTGGGAAAATATGCAGACATACTAGGTGGGGGTGTATTGATTCTCATCGGTACAAAAATACTTTTACAACACCTCGGTATTATTGGAGAATTTTAGAGGTTTGTATATATATGAAAGTATCATAAACTGAGCTATGTATGTTGAATTTTGTTTGACATAGATAGGTAAATACGATATACTATATCAGTATTAGTTCGGTTTACTGAACTTTGCAATCCGCGTGAAGCAGGTTTAAACGCCCGACCGAAGTTCGGGTCGGGATACCGAATTCAGCGAGTTCGATAACAAGGAGGTGTTCTCATGTACGCAATTATTAAAACTGGTGGTAAACAATATCGCGTTGCTGAAGGCGATGTAATTACTATCGAAAAATTGGAAGCAGCTGCTAACGAGTCCGTTACATTCGAAGAAGTTTTGACTGTAGTGAATGACGGCGACGTTAAAGTTGGCGCTCCTCTTGTAAACGGTGCAAAAGTTACAGGTACAGTTCTTGAGCATGGTAAAGGTAAAAAAATCTTAGTATTCAAATACAAAGCTAAATCCAACTACCGTCGTCGTCAAGGCCATCGTCAACCGTTCACAAAAGTTCGTATTGAATCTATCCAAGCTTAATTATGGTTTCCATTGGAATCCAGCGGAATAGTGATGGTCAAGTAATTGGTTGTCACATGTCCGGTCATGCAGGATATGATGATCATGGCTTCGATATCGTATGTGCTGCAGTGTCTGCCTTATCGGCAACGGCAATGTTAGGACTTACCCAAATTGCTCAGCAAGAAGGGGAATATACGAATAGCGAAGGTCAATGTGATATGGTTCTCTCTGGTACGATTAACCAGAGTGGACAGGATATTCTGGGGACTATGCTCCTTGGTTTAAAGGAAATTAGCCGTCAATATCCAGAGTTTGTCCAAATACACGAAATATAGGAGGTGAACTTAATGTTTACTTTTGATTTGCAATTGTTCGCACATAAAAAAGGTGTGTCCAGTACTCGTAACGGTCGTGATAGTGAATCTAAACGTCTTGGTGTTAAATGCCATGATGGTTCCATCGTAAAGAGCGGTAACATCATCGTTCGTCAACGTGGTACTCACTTCCACCCTGGTACTAACGTAGGTATCGGTAAAGATGACACTTTATTCGCACTTGTGCCTGGTAAAGTAGCATTCGAACGTGCTGGTCGTTACAACCGTAAAGTTAGCGTATACCCTGTAGAAGCTTAATTTTACAAAGACTATTAATCCCTAGTGGTTTTCCACTAGGGATTTTTTGTTTTCTGTAGTGTGTGTCTGATAGATATATTATAATTAAGCTTAGCATTATCATATTGGTAATGATAAAATAATTAGAATCATTATGCTTAAGAATACTAAATAACTAGCAACAGTGAGTCGATATTTTGCTATTAATATACATATGACGAGATAGGGGGCTTTATGGCGCTGCTAGAATTATCAAATATATCTTATATTGTAAAAGACAAATCTATTATCAGTGATGTATCTTTATGGGTAAATCAAGGCGATTATATTACTATTGTAGGTCCTTCTGGAAGTGGTAAAAGTACACTTTTAAAATTATGTAGTGATCTGATTAGTCCTACATCGGGAACTATTACTTATAATGATCGTCCCTTAACGGCTATAGATCCTGAATCTTATCGTAGAGAGGTGGGCTACTGCTTTCAAAGACCTTATTTGTTTGCGAAAACAGTACGTCGTAATATTCTATTTCCTTACGATATTCGCGGTTTAGAGCCGGATATGAATCGTATAGAATATCTCTTTGACCTACTACATATGCCCCTAAATTATATGGAGCGCCGTAATGATGAGTTGTCTGGCGGTGAAATGCAACGTATATGCCTTATTCGGAGCCTTATTTTTGAGCCTAATGTGTTGCTTTTAGATGAGGTTACGTCTGCCCTAGATGCAACGAATATATCGATTGTAGAAAATGTTATTGATGGGCTTCATAAAAAGGGAATCACCATTATCTCCATTACTCATAATGAAGAGCAAAGCTTGCGTACTGCAAATCGCCGCATCACTATCGTAGACGGTCAATTAGCTAAAGAGGAGGTATTGCGATGAGTCAATTTCAAACTATATCTACTATATCATTGTGCCTTGCATCAGTGCTAGTTATTATTAGTATGATTATGTCTTATCGACAAGAATTGAAGCTAGAAAAGGATATTTTCATCAGTGCTATACGTGCTACAGTTCAACTATTAGTCATCGGGTTTATTTTATCCTATATTTTTAGTACGGAAAGTCCAATATTTATTATTGGCTTACTTGGATTTATGGCTTTTAATGCGGCTTATAACTCAGCTAAACGAGGGCAAGGGATTCCACATGCGTTATGGATTTCTTGGTTTGCTATCACCATTGGTGCATGGATAACCTTATCTATTTTATTGGTAACTGGTGTACTTAGTTTTACTGCGTACCAATTGATTCCTGTTGGTGGTATGGTCATTAGTGGTGCTATGGTAGCGATTGGGCTTTGTTATCGCCAAATGCTATCAAATTTTGAATTGCGTAAACAAGAGGTGGAAATTAAATTAGCTTTAGGTAGTACACCTAAACAAGCTTCGAAAGCGATAGTCCGTGACGTTATAAAGACGGGTCTACAACCTACTGTAGATAGTGCTAAGACCTTAGGTATCGTAGCTCTTCCGGGGATGATGACAGGCCTTATATTAGCGGGCATGCCACCTTTAGAAGCTGTAAAATATCAAATGATCGTTACATTTATGTCGTTATCCACTATATCGATTGCTTGTTTTATTACGTGCCAGTTGTCTTATAGGACATTTTTTAATACTAGAAATCAATTATATAAGTAATTTCTATTGAAATCTTAATAGTAAATAAGGAATTAATTTAGTTACATACATTTTAGTCATATTCGATATAGATAATCGATATAGATTAGAATAACCCATAAAATAAAGGTTGCTTCCTCTTAGGAGGAGGCAACCTTTTGTTGTGTATTAAATTCCTATGTTTTTTAGTAGGAATAGTGGTATACTTAGTACAGTATCAGTGAAATACCAGAAGACTGGTTGTCATATACTTTCATATACCTAAAGAGGGGTGGCGTTGCCACTAGAAAGATTTGAGGTAAGTACTATGTATGATGTAAAATCTCCAAAGGCGGAGGAATTTATTTCCCATCAGGAAATCCTTGACACCCTTGCCTATGCAGAGGAAAACAAGGAAAATCGGGAGTTGTTAGATGCTATTTTAGCAAAAGCTGCTACATTTAAGGGGTTAAACCATAGAGAAGCAGCTGTTCTGTTAGAATGTCCGTTGCCTGAATATAAGGAAAAGCTTTATGCGTTAGCTAAAGAAATCAAGAAAGCTATTTACGGCGATCGTATCGTTTTATTTGCACCATTATATTTGTCTAACTATTGTATTAATGGTTGTGTATACTGTCCGTACCATTCTAAAAATCGCGATATTAAACGTAAAAAGTTGACTCAAGACCAAATTAGAGAAGAGGTTATTGCTTTAGAAGCAATGGGACATAAGCGCATTGTTATTGAGTCTGGTGAAGATCCTCTTAATAATCCTCTTGAATATATTTTGGAATCTATCAAGACTATTTACGGTATTAAAAATAAAAATGGCGAAATTCGCCGTGTAAACGTAAATATTGCAGCTTGCTCTGTTGAGGATTACAAGAAATTACATGAAGCTGGCATTGGTACCTATACATTATTCCAAGAAACGTACAATAAAGAAAATTACGAAGCACTTCATCCAACAGGCCCTAAGAGCGACTACGCCTACCATACAGAGGCGATGGACCGCGCTATGCAAGGTGGTATTGATGATGTAGGCATCGGTGTTTTATATGGTTTAGAACACTATAAATACGATTTTGTAGGCTTATTAATGCATGCTGAACACTTAGAGGCTGTATTTGGTGTAGGTCCACATACAATTTCTGTACCTCGTATTTGTCCAGCTGATGATATCGATGTAGATGATTTCAGTAATGCTGTACCTGACGATATCTTTGAGAAAATCGTTGCTCTTATTCGCGTATCCACACCGTATACAGGTATGATTATGTCCACCCGTGAAAGCCAATCTATGCGTGAACGTGGTTTGGCATTAGGTATCTCCCAAATTAGTGGTGGCTCTCGTACTAGCGTAGGTGGTTACAAAGAAGAAGAAAAACCAGAAGATAATTCTGCTCAATTTGATCGCAGTGATACACGTACATTAGATGAAATTGTAGATTGGTTACTAGACCTTGGATATGTACCAAGTTTCTGTACTGCATGCTATCGTGCAGGTAGAACAGGGGACAGATTCATGGCCCTTGCTAAATCCGGTCAAATCCACAACTGTTGCCAACCAAATGCATTGATGACATTAAACGAATACATCATGGATTATGGTGATGAAAAGACTAAAGCTCATGGCGCTAAAGTTATTGAAGAACAGTTAGAAAATATCAAAAATGACTTAGTTAAAGATAAAGCGAAAGCTTATATTGCACAGATGAAAGACGGCGAACGAGACTTCCGGTTCTAAGTAATTCACTGATCTAGAACCTCCTATTGATAATGGGAGGTTCTTTTTTGTTGAGAAAAAGACAAGGTTTAAATGAGAATAAAATATATAAAATGGTTTATTTTATTCACTTTTTGATGTATAATAAATAAAAATGATAATGATAATACGTTGAATTATTATAATAATATTGATTATAAACTACTGAGGGATATGATGATTAAGAAAAAACGTTGGCGCATTTCTACAAGCGACAAAGAACAAGAAAATATCTTAATCCGTGAACTTGGTGTAAATCCTATTGTGGCAAAATTAATGGTAAATCGCCACATAGATGTTGACGAAGGGCGGAAGTTTTTACAAGGCTCTTTGTCAGATTTGTTAGATCCATTCACATTAAAAGATATGGATGTAGCTGTTTCGCTAGTTCAGGAGACAATTGAAAAGCATAAACCAATCGTTATTTATGGCGATTATGATGTAGACGGTATTACTGCAACATCTGTTCTGTATCGATTTTTAAAGAAACTAGGTGCCGATGTTACCTATTACATACCAGAGCGTCAAAGCGAAGGATATGGCCTCAATTTAGAGGCTTTAGAGCACCTTATAGAGCGGGGGACGGCTCTAGTTATTACCGTAGACTGTGGTATCAGTTCTTACGATATTGTGGAGGCTGTACGTGACCGTATTGATATGATCATTACGGATCATCATACGGCACCAGATTTGATTCCACGAGCAAAGGCTGTTATTAACCACAAGCAGAAGGATTGTCCCTATAAGGATAAAAACTTGTCCGGCGTTGGGGTTGCCTTTAAATTATGCCAAGCTTTATGGCTCACAAAATATGGTGAATGGTATTTAGATGATTTAGATATTGTTGCACTAGGTACTGTGGCAGACGTAGTACCGTTAGTAGGTGAGAACCGCATCATTGTAAAAGCAGGCCTAGAGAAGATGAATAGTCATCCTAATTTGGGCATTAAAAAGCTTATCGATGTAGCGGGTCTCCATGAACGAACTATAACATCTGGACATATCGGTTTTACTTTGGCACCTCGCCTTAATGCAGCAGGTCGCGTAACTCATGCAACACGTGCTGTTGAGTTACTTGTTACCGATGATGCTGATATGGCAGAAGCTATTGCAGAGGAGTTAAATGAAACTAACCGTGAACGCCAAGAATTAGAGCGGAATATTCATGAACTTGCTCGCATCGATGTGGCTAATCAAGGTCATAAAGCGGATTATGTAACGGTGGTGGCTGGTGAAGACTGGCATCCTGGTGTTATAGGTATTGTGGCCTCTCGTTTAGTTGAGGAGTTTTATAAACCAACCTTAGTCATCAGTATTCATGATGGCGTTGGTAAAGGTTCCTGCCGTAGTATTGATGGCTTTAATATTTACGATGCACTCAAGTCCTGTGAAGATGTGTTACTACAGTTTGGTGGTCATGCTGCAGCAGCTGGCTTTAGTATTGATGCAAGTCGTATAGATGAACTACGAGACCGATTAACGGCGTATTGTAAAGAGCATGTGACACAGGAAGAATATATCCCTGTCGTTGCTATTGATGCGGAACTACCCGTTGATGATATCGATGTAGATATCATTGACCGCGTATCAGCCCTTGAACCGTATGGTATGGCTAATAGTACGCCGGTCTTTGCCGTTATGGAAGCAACGGTACAAGATATTATGCTTATGGGGCAGTTAAAAAATCATTGTAAGGTGATTTTAGAAACCTCGAGTGGCACATTAGATGCCATTGCTTGGAATCGTCCCGATTTGTTTAAAACCATATTTGTTGGAACTGTGGTGAAAGTAGCATTTTCATTGCAAAAGAATGAATGGCAAGGTATGGTTTCTCCACAGCTTATGATCCAAGCTATTGAACCGTTGACTGAAGAGCCTATTACACTTTCAACAGAAGGGCTTAGACATATGTATGTCATAGTCAAACAAGCTATGCATGGTCGTAGTCAATCGGTTTACAATGTGGAACAAGAAATTTTGCGCCGCAAGCCGACAGATCAAAATAATCGTAGTGCCCTTACATCCTTAGATGTTTTTAAGGAGTTGGGCATCATAGAAGAATATACAAGTGATGATGGTCAATTAATGCTAAGATGGAATGCCGTTGAAGGAAAATTAGATCTTGTCACATCCGTAACATTTCTTACCTATAGTGTATAGGAGGTGACACCATGACAACTGTAAATGAAGAAGGCAAAGCTTTAGTGGAACAAAGTACATTTGATAAAAGTAAAGCCTTAGCCGAGTTTATGGAGTATATCCATACGTATTTAACAGATGATGAGTGTGACCAAGTATTGAAAGCTTTTGAGCTTGCTGATAAGGCTCATGAAGGTCAGTTTAGAGCTTCCGGTGAACCGTATATCATGCATCCTTTAGCTGTAGCTGATATTTTGGCACATTTACAAATCGACCATATTACACTCATGGC